>JBOGNW010000025.1:0-9761 GCA_050747425.1 Candidatus Acidiferrales bacterium | reverse complement strand
CGCGCACCAGCACCGTGTCTTCGCCGGTAAAGTTGCCCTTGACCAGCGCCATGTGCTGCACGTTGTCGAGCTCGGACTCGTAAGCGATGAAGTGGAAGTCGCCGTGGCGCGTGGGCAGCAGCGACTCCGCGATGCGGTGCACGGTGCGCTCGGTGCGCAGCCGGTAGCGGATGAGGTCGGCGACCGTAATCAGCTTCAAGCCGTGGCGCTCGCAGAAGGCCGCCAACTCCGGGACGCGCGCCATGGTGCCGTCGTCGTTCATTACTTCGCAGATGACCCCGGCCGGCGCCAGTCCGGCCAGGCGGGCCAGGTCCACCGAAGCTTCCGTTTGTCCGGCGCGCACCAGCACGCCCCCGCGGCGGGCGCGCAGCGGAAAGACGTGGCCCGGGCGGACAAGGTCGGTGGGCCGTGTGGCCGGGTCGAGCGTGGTGCGGATAGTGGCGGCGCGGTCGGCGGCGGAGATGCCGGTCGAGACCCCGTAGCGGGCGTCAATGGATTCGCAAAAAGCCGTGCTGTAAGGGGAAGTGTTCTCGTCCGCCATCAGCCGCAGGCGCAGGTGGTCGCACCGCTCTTCGGTGAGCGATACGCAGATCAACCCGCGGCCGTAGCGGGCCATGAAATTGATGTGGTCAGCGGTGATTTTTTCGGCGGCCACCGTGAGGTCGCCTTCATTCTCGCGGTCTTCGTCATCAACAATGATGACCATGCACCCCTGGCGGACTTCTTCGATCGCTTCTTCGATCGCGCCGAATTGAGTGGACGCCTCGCTCATCCTTTCCCTCAGACGATGGCATTATAGCGGGAAATGACTAGGGCCAGAAGGTGGAAAGAATCTTGGTGACGCTCCAGGCGAGAAGGGCGCAAACGGGAAAGGTCAGGATCCAGGCGAGCACAATCTCCCGCCCGACCCCCCAGCGTACGGCCGAGAAGCCACGGGTGCTGCCGACCCCCATGATGGCGGTGTTGATGGTGTGCGTGGTGCTGAGCGGCACCCCCAGGCGGGACGCGATTTCGATGGTAGCGGCAGCCGCCGTCTCCGCGCAAAAGCCGTGGACCGGTTCGAGTTTCGTTAGTCGCAAGCCCATGGTGCGCACGATGCGCCAGCCGCCAATGGCGGTGCCCATGCCCATGGTCAAGGCGCAGACCCAGATGACCCAGCCGGGGATGTCGAACTCGGGTATGACCCCACCCAAAAAAAGTGTCAACGTGAAGACGCCGATGAATTTCTGCCCGTCGTTGTTGCCATGGCTGAAGGCCATAAACGCTGCGGAGAGCATCTGAAGCCGGCCGAAGAGTACCCGGACTGTCCCCGGGCGGGCGCGAAAGAAAAGCCGAAAAATCACGACCGCAAGCAACAAGCCTCCCCCAAACCCGAGGAAGGTGGAGAATCCCAGCCCGACAACGACCTTCTGCCATCCGTCCCACAGTAGGGCCGAGGGTCCAGCCGTGGCCAGAGCGGCCCCGCTCAGGCCGGCGACCAGGGCATGGCTTTCGCTCGTGGGTAGACCCCGCATCCACGCCAGCGTGCTCCAGGTCACAATGGCCACCATGGCCGCAGAGACAGTCTGCAAATTGATGACCTCGGAGCGAACGATTCCTTTGCCAATGGTTTGCGCCACCGCCTGTCCCGCAAAAGCCCCCGCGATGTTGAGAGCCGTCGCCAGCAATACGGCCGGATACGGGCGCAGCACCCGAGTCGAGACGACCGTGGCGATGGCATTAGGGGCATCCGTCCAACCGTTCACAAACTCGGCTGCTAGAACCAACAGCAGCACCCCTATGGTGGAAAGCTCAATTCCGCCCATGCGAGGCTCTCCCAGTGGCCCGGTTTCCGATTCGGGGACGGTTAGGCAGCATCAGAGGTCACACGAGAGTCGTGGCCGTCAGCCGCTTTTCAGGACGACGGCTTCCAGCACGTTGGCCACGTCTTCGCACTTGTCGGTGGCGGTTTCCAGCACTTCCAGGATTTCTTTCCACTTTAGCAGCTCGACTGGGTTCTTCTCTTCTTCAAAGAGCCGGGCCATGGCGGCGCGCACGGTGGCGTCGCCAAGGTTTTCCAGGCGCTTGATCTCGATGCAGTGCTCGATGATGCCGTCGGGCTTCTCTAGGCGCCGGACAGCTGCGTGAATCTCATCCGTAGCCCGCACCAGCACGTCGGCCAACTCGACCGCGCCCGGTCGCAGCGTGTTTACGCGGTAAATGACCAGGCGCGTGGCCACGGCGTCAATTAGGTCGAGCACGTCGTCGAGTTTGGTGGTGAGTTCATGGATGTCTTCGCGGTCGAGCGGAGTAATAAAGGTCTGGTTGAGCCGGGTGATGATTTGGTGGGTTAGTTGGTCGCCTTTGTGCTCGATGTCTTTGATTTTATCGACCTGCGCCGGCACGTCGCGGTAGTCGCGGAAAAGAGCCGCCAGGGCGCGGGCGCCTTCCGCGATATTAGTGGTCAACTCCGTGAACAGCGCAAAAAAGCTGCGTTCCCGGGGAAGAAGACGGGCCAAAATGTTGGCCATAACCCTCCTCTAGGCAGAGCCCCTCTTGGGTTCCTGCGCCGATTGGGCTGGGGTTCTCACCCTCAAAGAAAATTTTCGCGGAGACGGCGACTATAGTGGAGCCCCTTGGGAGTGTCAATCCCTGCGGGCGGGCGAGCGAAGCCGGGCTGGCGCGCAAGCAAAAAGGCCCCAGGGCGTACCCTGGGGCCTTACGGTTCAGTACGGATCTAGCTACAGCGGGGTTTAGTACATCCCGCCCGGCGGCATGTGGCCGCCACCGGCGCCCTTCTTATCTTCCTCCTCGCGGATCTCCGCCACCAGCGCTTCGGTGGTGAGCATCAGGGCCGCGATGGAGGCGGCGTTTTGCAGAGCCAGGCGAGTGACCTTGGCCGGGTCAATGACGCCGGCCTTGATCATGTCAGTGTACTCCTCGCGCTCGGCGTCGAAGCCGTAGTTGAGGTCCTGGCTGGCCCGGACTTGCTTCGACACCACGGCGCCTTCGTGGCCCGCATTGGCCGCAATCTGCCGCAGCGGCTCTTCCAGCGCCCGCTTCACGATGCCCACGCCGATCTGCTCATCAGCGTCGAGCTTGAGCTTGTCGATCGCCGGGATGCAGCGCATCAACGCCACGCCGCCGCCGGGGACAATCCCTTCCTCAACTGCGGCCCGGGTGGCATGCATGGCGTCCTCGACGCGAGCTTTCTTTTCCTTCAGCTCGGTCTCGGTCGCCGCGCCCACCTTGATGACCGCGACGCCGCCCACCAGCTTGGCTAGGCGCTCTTGCAGCTTCTCGCGGTCGTAGTCCGAGGTGGTTTCCTCGACCTGCGCCCGGATCTGTTTCACGCGCCCTTCGATGGCCTCCGGCTTGCCGAAGCCTTCGACGATGGTGGTGTTGTCCTTGTCCACAGTGATCTTCTTGGCCCGGCCGAGGTCTTCGAGCTTGACACTCTCCAGCTTGATGCCCACTTCCTCGGCGATCATCTTCCCGCCGGTGAGGATGGCGATGTCCTCCAGCATGGCCTTGCGGCGGTCGCCGAACCCCGGCGCCTTTACCGAGCTGCATTGCAGCGTGCCCCGCAGCTTGTTGACCACCAGCGTGGCCAGCGCCTCGCCCTCCACATCTTCGGCGATGATGAGCAAGGGCTTGCTTGAGCGAGCGATCTGCTCGAGGAGCGGCAGCAGGTCTTTCATGGAGCTGATTTTCTTCTCGTGGATGAGGATGTAAGGGTCTTCCAGCCGGCACTCCATGCGCTCCGGGTCGGTGATGAAGTAGGGCGAGAGGTAGCCGCGGTCGAACTGCATGCCTTCGACCACCTCCAGCGTGGTCTCCATGGTGCGCGACTCCTCCACCGTGATGACGCCGTCCTTGCCCACCTTCTTCATTGCTTCGGCGATGATGTTACCGATGGTCTTGTCGTTGTTGGCGCTGATGGTGGCCACTTGCGCGATGGCTTCCCCGGCCACCGGCTTAGAAAGCTTCTTGACCTCCTCGACCGCCACCTCCACCGCCTTCTCCACGCCGCGCTTCAGCGCCATGGGGTTCGAGCCTGCCGCGACGTTCTTCAGCCCCTCGCGGAAAATGCACTGGGCGAGTACGGTGGCGGTGGTGGTGCCGTCGCCGGCCACGTCGGAAGTCTTGCTGGCCACCTCGCGCACCATCTGTGCCCCCATGTTCTCCATCGGGTCTTTGAGTTCGATTTCCTTGGCCACGGTCACCCCGTCCTTGGTGATGGTGGGGGGACCGAACTTCTTGTCGAGCACCACGTTGCGGCCCTTGGGCCCCAGCGTGATCTTCACGGCATTGGCCAGGACGTTGACGCCGCGAAGAATCGCTTGCCTCGATTCCTCTCCGTGAACCACTTGCTTGGCTGGCATTGCTTACCTCCCGGTAGAATTTTGCCGCCGGCGAGCGCCCTACTTGGCGGCGCCCACTTTGGCGGGTTGAAGTACGGCGAGGATTTCCTCCTCGCGCAGAATCAGGTACTCCTCGTCACCAAGGCGGATGTCGGCGCCGGAGTACTTTCCGAACAGAATACGGTCCCCGACCTTGACGTCGACCGGAATTACGCTCCCGTCCTTGGTCTTCTTGCCGCTGCCTACGGCCACCACTTCGGCCTCTTGCGGCTTTTCCTTGGCCGTGTCGGGGATGATGATGCCGCCTTTGACCGATTCCTGTTCCTCGATCCGCTTCACCAGGACACGGTCATGCAACGGTCTGACGTTGATTGCCATAGAGACTCGCCTCCTAAGAACTTATTGGGTTTTCGAACCTGAAAACTGAACTTTTGCGGGACTGGCTGTCAGCTCGTTTCGGAGCTCGCGGCCGCGCCCTCGCCCCGCAGGAGCGCTTCTCTCCTTAGCACTCCCGCAGTCCGACTGCTAATTTAGGCGAAGCCCCGCTTTGTTGTCAAGCCCTTCACGGAGCGGCGGCGCCCGAAGAGAGGGGGTGGGTGTTATTCTCGCCGTCATGAGTCCACGCCTTCTTGCCGCTGGTTTTGTGCTGGTCGGCGGCCACAGCCGCCGCCTGGGGCGCGACAAAACCTTGCTGCCCTTGGGCGGGCAGCCGCTCGCGCTGCGGACCGTCGAACGGTTGCGTCCAGTGGTGGAGGAGTTGGTGCTGGTGGGTTCTCCTCAGCGTTACGCCCATCTGGGTTTGCCCGTGCTCGCCGACCGCGTGGCTGATCGCGGCCCGCTGGCCGGCATTGTAGCCGCCCTTGCAGCCACCGATTACGACTGGAACCTGGTCGTGGCCTGCGACCTGCCTTATCTCGAAACACGATTCTTCGAGTTCTTGTTGCAGCAGGCCGCCGAGAAACCCGCTAGCGATGCACTGGTTCCTTACGTAGGGGGCTTCTGGCAGCCGCTGGCGGCGGCCTACCACCGCCGTGGCTTGCCGGCTTTTGAGCGCGTGCTCGCCTCCGGGAACCCGAAGATTGACCGCGCCTTCCCCAACCTGCGTGTCGAAACGCTTACCGGGGAGCTACTCAACCAGTTTGCTTTCCCAGAGCGGATGTTCAAGAATATCAATACGCCCGAGGACTATGAGGAGGCGTTGCGCGAGCTGGGCGCCTAGAGGCCCGTGGCCAAGAACGACAACTACATCGAGTTCGAGCACGTCACCAAGACGTTTCTCCTGCCTGACGGCACGGTGCAGACCGTGCTCGACGATGTCACCTTTTTTGTGCCCCGCGGCGAGACGGTCGCCATCCTGGGGCGCAGCGGGGTAGGGAAGAGCGTTACCCTCAAGCACATCGTCGGTTTTCTCAAGCCCGACCGCGGCACGGTGCGGGTTGAGGGGCGCGACATCACCGAGTTCGAAGAAGAGCAGCTGGCCGACCTGCGCCGGCGGATGGCGATGGTATTTCAGTCCGGGGCTTTGTTTGATTCTCTGACGGTGGCGGAGAATGTGGCCTTTCCGCTGGTGGAGCGGGCGCGCCTCGAAGGTCGCGAGCTCGATGCCGACGAGGCCAACCGTCGTGTGGCAGAGCTGCTGGCGACTGTCGAGCTTCAAGACGAAGCCGACCTGATGCCCTCCGACCTCAGCACGGGCATGCGCCGCGCCGTCGCCATCGCCCGCGCCCTGGCCTCCGAGCCCGATTGCCTGCTGTATGACGAGCCCACCACCATGGTCGACCCCTTGATGGCCCAGACCATCACCGGGCTGATTTTGCGCTTGAAGGAGAAATTTAAGAAAACCGCCATCGTCGTTACTCATGACGTCCGGCTGGCCGAGCGGGTGGCCGACCGGCTGGTGATGCTGCACAAAAGCCGCGTCGCCTTTTTTGGCACGCCACAGGAATGGAAGGCCAGCGACGACCTCGAAGTGGAGCAGTTCCGCGTCCTGGACGCGCTGCCCGGAGCCGCCGCCGTTGCCTAGGCGACAATTGACTTCACACCTCTTCGCCCTTAGAATGATTGTTTCAAGTATTTTGGTGGGGGCGTCTTGTCGCGAAAAGTTCCCCCGACAATCTTTCTGACCGGCGCTACCGGCGCCATCGGCAGCCGCGTGCTCGAAGAGTACCTGGTGCGTGGCTCGTCGGTTCTTGCCCTCGTCCGCTCGCGCGAGGGTGTAGCAGGGCAAGAGCGCGTGCGGGCTTTGCTGGAAGGAGCCAAGTTGCCCTCCGCGCTCCTGCGCCGCGTCACGGTGCTGGACGGCTCGATCGAAGAAGCCTACTGCGGGCTCGACCGCATGGATCGCAGCCGGGTCGTCGGCGCCACCGACATCTTCGTCCATTCCGCCGCGGTTACCCACCTCGGTGCCACCGCCGAGGAATGCTACCGCGCCAACGTCGTCGGCACCGACCGGGCCGTCGAGCTGGCGGCCGCCTGCCAGGCTGGCGGGCGCTTGCAGCGCTTTGCCTACCTGAGCAGCTATGCCGCCTCCGGCACCGCCCGCAGCGGCTATCTCAGCGAGGATTCTCTCCCCCTGCAGCCTGCGTTCGCCAACGAGTATGAGCGCACGAAATACCAGGCAGAAGCGCGCGTGCGTGCTGCCCTGGCCCGCGGCCTGCCCGTGGTCATCTTCCGTCCCAGCGTCACGGTGGGCGACACCAAAACGGGCCGCATCTCCAGCTTCAATCTTTTCTACCAGGTCGTCCGCATCCTGGGCAGCGGCATGGTGTCGCACTGGCCGGACCTGCGCGAGCGCAAAGTGAACATCGTGCCGGTGGACTATGTGGCCCGCGCCATCCGCCGCGGCGTGCAGGTGGCCTGGGCTCTGGGGCACGCCTTCCATCTGGTCAGCCGCAACGGCTGCCTGCTGCGCGACCTCTTCGAGCTGGTCAAGGTGTTCCCCTACCTGCGCATTCCGCGCCTGGTACCGGTGGCCCAGTGGAGCCTGTCGCTGCTCAGCCAGAAAGAGCAGGTCATCCACCGCGTGCTGGAGTCCTATCTACTGCCCTACTTGAACGATCTTCGCCTGGAAACCCACAACGCCGAGCGCTTGCTTGCCTTGCCGGTGATCAACCCCTCGTTTCTCCGGCGCCTCTTGGAGTATGCTGTTCGCGCTGGCTATCTGCCGCCGGAAAGCTTCCGGCCGGCGTCGGCCACCTCCTGATCCCGCCGGGTGGGACAGCGGCGCTGGCGCGAGGCGGAATGGGAATCGAGCACAAAATCATCGAAGCCGTGGCCAAAGTGGCCAAGCGCAAGCCCGCCGAAGTCCGCCTGGAATCCAGCTTCGAAGACTTGGGGATGGATTCGCTCGACCGCGTCACCCTGCTCTTCGAACTCGAGCAGATGTTTGACATCAGCATCCCGGAGACCGAGGTGCAGGGCATTCAGACCGTGGGGGACATTGTCCACCGGCTGCAGCCCTTGCTGGCGGCGGGCGGGTCAGCGGCCGGCGGCGGCCCTTCCTGAGACGAACGGCCCGGCAATCCATGCGGCGGGTGGTCATCACCGGAGTGGGAGTCATCACCGCCGCGGGCTCGAATCGCGACGATTTCTTCCGCCGCCTGATTGAAGGCCGCTCGGCTACGCGCCGTATTCAGAATCTTCCTCCCGAAGCAGTGGAGCGGCTCAACTGCCGCATCGCCGCCGAGGTGCCGGGCTTCAATCCCGGCGACCATTTCTCCGAGAAGGAACTCGACCACCTCGACCGCTTCAGCCAATTCGCGCTCGTCGCTGCGCGGCAAGCCATGGCCGACGCCGGCTTCGAGAATTTCCGCGAGGAGCAGCAGCCCCGCGTGGGCGTGTGCATCGGCACCGCCTACGGCGGTACGGAGACCCTCGATTCCCAGTACTTTTCGCTCTACGCCCGCCAGGCCAAGCGCCTGCCGCCGCTCGTCATTCCGCGCTTGATGTACAACGCCGCCACCTGTCAGATCTCGATGCGCTACCAGGCGCGCGGCCCCTGCCTGACGCCTACCACGGCTTGCTCCTCGGGGGCGCACGCCATCGGCGAGGCTTTTCGCTTCATTCAGCACGGCCAGGCCGACTGGATGCTGGCCGGCGGCTCCGACGCGCCTCTTACCTACGGCGTCATTCGTTGCTGGGAGGGCATGCGCGTGCTCGCTCCCGAGGGTAACGACCCGGCGCGCGCTTGCCGCCCTTTCAGCCGCGACCGCCAGGGTATTGTCATCGGGGAAGGGGCGGCCGTGCTCGTGCTCGAGGAGTACGAAGCGGCCCGCAAGCGCCGGGCCACTATCTACGCGGAAATCGCCGGCTACGCCGCCAATTCCGACGCTAGCCACATCACCCAGCCCAGCGTCGCCGGCCCGGCCGCCGCTATGCGCCTGGCCCTGGCTGACGCGCGCTTGAATCCGGAAGACATTGATTACATCAACGCCCACGGCACTGGTACGCGCGTCAACGATGTGGTGGAGACGCGCGCCATCAAAGAAGTTTTCGGCGAGGGCGCGCATAAACTGCCGGTCAGCTCCACCAAGTCTATGCACGGGCACGTGATGGGTGCCTCGGGAGCGATTGAGCTGGTGGCCACGCTCGAGGCTTTGAGGAAGGGCGTCATCCCCCCCACGGCCAACTACACCGAGCCCGACCCCGACTGCGACCTCGATTACGTAGCCAACCGGGCGCGCGAGAAACCCCTGCGCGCCGCCGTGTCCAACGCTTTTGCCTTCGGCGGCCTGAACGCCGTGCTGGTGGTAAAGCGGATTTAGGATTTGAATTCAGAAAACAAAGAGGAGAGGAAATGATTCGACCCCGCTGGTGGTTCTTCCCCTTGTTGCTCATCGTGCTGGCCGCGGCAGCCGCGGCCGATGAAGGGATGTGGACCTTCAACAACTTTCCCAAACAGATGGTGGCGCAGCGCTACGCCTTCACCCCCAGCGACGCCTGGCTCGACCACTTGCGCTTGAGCTCCGTGCGTTTTAACAACGGTGGCTCCGGCTCCTTCGTCAGCCCCCATGGCCTGGTGATTACCAATCATCACGTCGGCGCCGACTGCATCGAGAAACTCGGCTCGGCCGAGCGCGACTACATGGCCAGCGGCTTCTACGCCCGCTCCCGTCAGCAGGAAATGAAGTGCCCTGACCTGGAATTGAATGTCTTGCAGGGCATCGCCGACGTTACCGCCGACGCGAACGCGGGCGTGCGCCTCGAGATGAGCGCCGCTGAGCGCAACGCCGCCCAGCAGGCCGCCATCGCGCGCCTCGAAAAAGACTGCGCCCAGCAAACCGGCCTGCGCTGCGACATCGTCGTCCTCTATGCCGGCGGCGTCTTCAACCTCTATCGCTACAAGAAATACACCGACGTGCGCCTGGTTTTCTCCCCTGAGTTTGCCGTGGCTTTTTATGGGGGCGACCCCGACAACTT
>JBOGNW010000024.1:0-13591 GCA_050747425.1 Candidatus Acidiferrales bacterium | reverse complement strand
GAGCGGAGTTCGGCGAGGTCGGGGCCGTAGAGATGTAGCGCACCACAACCGACGAGTTTGGACGGCCTTGCGACGGATTTGCCCCATATTTCGACCACGGAGAAGTCGCGGATGTGCTCACAGATTTCGGGGAGGGAGCGCGGCAGGAGGGCCTGCCGGGCGGCATAGCCGGCAATCAGGTCGTAGATGCGGGGGGCGTCGGGGAGGCGGGCTTTACGGACGCGCATCGCGCTCCTTTCCCCGCCGGCGGCGGCCGTTGGACAGCAGCAGCAGGAGGAGGGCCTTCTGCACATGCAGGCGGTTTTCGGCCTGCTCGAAGACCAGCGAGCGCGGCGAGTCGATGACCTCGTCGGTAACTTCGTCTCCGCGGTGGGCGGGCAGGCAGTGCAAGAAGACTGCCTCGGGGGCGGCCTGCTCCAGCAGGGCCTCGTTTACCTGGTAAGGGGCAAAGACCCTCCGGCGGGCCTCGGCCTCCTCTTCCTGCCCCATACTGGCCCAGACGTCGGTGTAGACGGCCTGAGCGCCGGCCACAGCCGCCTGCCAGTCGTGGGTCACTTCGACCCGCGCGCCGGTTTCTCGGGCCATCTCAGTCGCAGCGGCCACGATGGCCGGGGCGGGCTCAAAGCCGGGTGGCGTGGCCACGCTGATGCTGGTCCCGAGGCGAGCGGCGGCAAGGAGCAAGGAATGAGCGACGTTATTGCCATCGCCCACGAAAGCGAGCTTGAGGGAGCGCAGGTCGCCGAAACGCTCCTGCAAGGTGAAGTAATCGGCCAGAGCCTGGCAGGGGTGCTCGCGGTCGCTCAAAGCGTTAATCACCGGGACGGCGGCGTGGGCAGCCATTTCGGTTATGGTGTGGTGGGCGTAGGTGCGGAGCACGATGATGTCCACCCAGCGCTCGAGGTTGCGGGCGATGTCAGGGAGGGCTTCGCGGGCGTCGAGCCGGGCGCGGGTCTGGTCGTAGAAAATGGCGTGGCCGCCGAGGCTGGTGATGCCGACTTCAAAGGTCAGGCGGGTGCGGAGAGAGGGCTTTTCGAAAATGAGCACCAGCTGCTTGCCGGACAAGGTGGAGCGGAATTCTACCGGGCGCGCCTTGACCAGCGCCGCCAACTCGAACAGGCCGCTCATCTCGGCGGGAGACAGGTCTTCGATGGAGAGCAGGTCGGGCGCCACGAGACGCGTCAGGGTGCGAACCGTGCTCATGATTTCTTGGTGTCCCTCACTTCGGCGCCGACGCGGGCGAAAATGGCTTCGAGAGTGGCCATGGCGCGATCCACGTGGCGCTTTTCGATGATGTAGGGCGGCAAGAAGCGCAGCACGGTGTCGTGGGTGCAGTTGACGATGAGGCCGCGCGCCAGGGCCTCTTTGACGATGTCCTTGCCGGGGCGAGCCAGCTCCAAGGCCAGCATCAAGCCTTCGCCACGCACGGCACGCACCCACGCGTACCTGGCTTGCAGCGCTTCCAAGCGAGCGCGGAAGTAGCGGCCGATTTGGCGGACGTGGCCGAGCAGGCGCTCCCGCTCGATGGTCTCAAGGAAGGCCAGGGCCACCGCGCAGGCCAGCGGCCCGCCCCCGAAGGTGGTCCCGTGACTGCCGGGGCGAAACGCCAGCGCCGCCCGGTTGCGGGCCAGAATCGCCCCCAGCGGCAGCCCGCCAGCCAACGGCTTGGCCACGGTGACGACGTCGGGCAGGATGCCGTACCCCTGATAGGCGAACCAGCGGCCGGTGCGGCCCAGACCACACTGGATTTCATCGGCAATGAGCAAGGCGTTGTGCCGGCGAGTGAGGGAACGGGCGCGAGTGAAGAATTCGCGGCTCACGGGCTGGATGCCACCCTCGCCCTGAATGGGCTCCAGCAGGATGGCGCAGACGCTGGCGTCGAACTGGCGTTCCAAGTCGGCGACATCGTTGAAGCGCACAAAACGCACCCCGGGCAGCAAGGGAGCAAAAGGCGCGCGGTACTTCGCCTGCCCGGTGGCGGCCAGCGCCCCGAAGGTGCGGCCGTGGAAGGAATTTTTCAGCGCCAGGACGCGCCAGCGCGGCTTGCGGCCGTTGACGCTCCCGAGGCGGGCGTAGGCGCGGGCCAGCTTGAGGGCGCCTTCGATGGCCTCGGTGCCACTGTTGGTAAAGAAGACGCGGTCGAGGCCGGAGATTTTGGTGAGGCGGCGCGCCAAAGCGGCCTGATAGTCGTGGAAGAAGAGGTTGGAAACGTGAACCAGGCGGCCGGCCTGCGCGACGAGCGCCCGGCGCAGTGCCGGGTGGGCATGGCCGAGGGCGTTCACGGCAATGCCGCCCAGGAAGTCGAGATAGCGGCGGCCGTCCGCGTCGTAGAGGTAGCAGCCGCGCCCGCGCTGGAACAGCACGGGGAAGCGGTCGTAGGTGGGAATGAGCAGCGAGGCTTCCGCTCGTTGCACAGCCGCCAGGGCGCTCACGCGGCCACGACCTCCGTACCGACTCTTACCCGCGGCCCCGAAGCTTCGGGGCCGGTGCGGGGGAGGAGCCGGGCTTGGGTGGCGGGGAGAATCCAGACGCGCCCCACACCGGCTTCGACCGCCCGCTGACAGGCTTCGAGCTTAGGCAGCATTCCCCCGTTGACCACGGCGTTGGCGGCAAGGGCGGCAATCTCGGCGGTGCTGAGCCGGCGGATGACGGCTCGCTCGGCATTCCATACGCCGGGGACATCGGTGAGGAACACCAGGGCTTGGGCACGGCAGGCCACGGCGCAGGCGGCCGCCATGTGATCTCCGTTGATGTTGTAATACTGAAAATCGAGGCCCAGGGCCAGGCTGGCAATCACCGGCACGGCGCCGCCGGCCCAGATGGCGTCGAGCCAGCGAGGGTCGGCGGCGCACACTTCGCCGACGAAGCCGAGGTCGCGACCGTTCGCGGCGCGCTTGCGAGCGCGAAAGCTCAAGGCGTCGCCGCCGGTAAGGCCGACCGCCGGCTGGCCGGCGCGAGCCAGCGCGGCCACCAGGCGTTTGTTCACCAAGCCGGCCAGCACCATCAGGGCGGCGTCGCGGGTCTCGGCATCGGTGACGCGCAGCCCGCCGACGAACTCGCTTTCCTTGCCCAACTGTTTGAGGGTGCGGGTCAAGGCAGGGCCGCCCCCGTGGACGACGGCCACGCGGTGCCCGGCTTTGGCCAGGGCGGCGAGCGCACGGGCGCAGCGCTCGATGAGGGCAGCGTTGTCGAGGGCGGCTCCGCCGATTTTGACGACGAGTGTCACTGAAGCCCCTCCTTCTCGCCCCAGCCGTACATCAGGTTCATGTTCTGCACGGCCTGGCCGGCAGCGCCCTTGAGCAAGTTGTCGAGACAGGAGACGACGACGAGCCGCGTGCCGCCGGCATCGAGCACGAAGCCGATGTCGCAGTAATTGGTGTGGAGAGAGAACTGCACTTCCGGCAGGCGCGGCGGGGGGAAGAGGCGCACGAAGGGGCTACCGGCGTAGAAATCGCGGAAGAGTTGCAAAAGCTCGTCGCTGGAGAGAGGGCGGCGAAGATGCAGGTAGAGGGTGGAGAGGATACCGCGCGGAATGGGAAGCAGATGGGTGGTGAAGATCAGCTCCTGCGGCTGGAGAGAGAGCTGTTCGAGAATCTCGCCCGTGTGGCGGTGGTTGAAGGCGGAGTAGGCGCGGAAATTATCGGCCACTTCGACGAAGTGGGTCTGCGGGGTGGGCTGCTTGCCAGCGCCGGAGACGCCGGACTTGGAGTCGCAGACAATCCCCCGCTCGACGGCCACCAGGTTGGCGCGCATCAGGGGCGCCAAGGCGAGGATGGCAGCGGTGGGATAGCAGCCGGGATTGGCGACGAGTTGCGCTTCGGGCATTTCCGCCCGGCGTAACTCAGTGAGGCCATAGAGGGCGCGGTCGGCGAGCGAGTCGGCTGCAGGGTCGGCGGCGAAGCCGTAGACGGCGCGGCTCTCGGGGGAGCGCAAGCGCCAGGCGCCGCTCAAGTCAATCACGCGCAAGCCGCGGCGCACGGCCTCCGGAACCCAAGCACGGGAGATTTCGTGCGGGGTCGAGAGAAAGAGCAAGTCCACGCCCTTGCGGTGCAGGGCGGACCAGGAGAACGGCTCGAGGGGCGTGCTGCCGTTGCCAGCCAGGTGGGGAAAGAGGTCGCTCAATTGGCCGGCGCCGTTCGAGGAGAATTCGCGGGTCAGCAGCAGGGGCGGCTTCAAGCGCGGGTGACGGAGCAGCAGGCGTGCGAGCTCGAAGCCGGCATAGCCGGTGGCGCCGACGACGGCGGTTTGCAGAACGGGCCGGATCACGCCATCAACTCGCGGAGACGGGCCGAGAGCTGCCGACAGGCCTTGCGGCTGGGGGTGATGACGAGAAGGGTGTTGTCGCCGGCCACCGTGCCCACGAGCTCTGACCACTTGCGCACGTCGAGGGCTTCGCCGACGATGTCGGCGCTGCCGGGGGGCGTTTTGAGCACCAATAAGTTGCCGGCGTCGCGCAGCTCGAGGACAAATTCTTTCAACAGGTGGCGGAGGGGCGGCAAGGTGGGCTCGGCGGCCCCGATGGCGGCGGGCAGCGTGTAGCCGGCGGGGGTTTTGACCAGGCCCAGCTCCTTCAGGTCGCGGGAGAGGGTGGCCTGAGTGGCGCGCAGGCCGCGGCGGGCGAGGCGGCGGCGCAACTGCTCCTGGTTGGGGACGGTTTCCTGGCCGATGAGCTGGAGAATCTGGCGCTGGCGCTGCCGCTTGGAGGCGTCCGAATGTTTATTCAAGAGAATGAATAAATATTAGAGAAAGAACCGCTTGTCAAGGAAAAAATGCCGAGGACGGGAAGGGTGGGCAGGTCCTTCGACTCCCTCGCCCCTTCTGAGAAGGGGCGGAGTCACTCAGGACAATCCCTTCGGCCCGCTGCGCGAGGGCAGGTCCTTCGACTCCCTCGCCCCTTCTGAGAAGGGGCGGAGTCGCTCAGGACAATCTCTTCGGCCAGCTGCGCTGGCCTTGAGATTGGCTGGGAGGCAAGGAGTCGAACCTTGATTCTCGGATCCAGAGTCCGATGTCTTGCCAGTTAGACGACCTCCCAGCAGGACCGAAAGCTACTGTAGGGGCGGAGAGGAAAAGCTGTCAAGGCAGGGGCGGGGCGGAGGCAGTGCCGACGGCGGCGCCGGCGTTGGCGTTGGTGAGCTCGAGATAGTGGCGCTGGCCGCCGCGCAGCTCGACGGGAACTTCCCAGTGCAGGCGGACGTCGCCGGAGCGGACGTCGCGCCAGAGGTTGGTGAGCCAGTAGCGGCCGGGGCGGAGGGCGTCAAAGCGGGCGTTGCCCTCGTAATCGGTTTCGGTCTCGGCGGTCAGGTAGTCGCTGTGGACGAGCTGCATGAACCTCTGCTGGACCTCGTGCTCGTGGCGCTCGAGGCGCATTTTCCATTCGGTGCCGGTGGTGATGTCGAGGAGGTGCTCGTCCAGGCCCTGCTTGCTGTCGGGGTGCAGGGTGGCGTAGGCGCGCACCTCGTCCCAGTAGCGCTTCTCGGACGCCTCCCACTTGGCGGGGTTTTTCTGCTGGTCGGTGAGTTTGGCTTTGCGCTTGGGGAAGCCGAGGCCGACCATGACGGCGTTGCGGGTCACGTAGGCCTGTTTGAATTCGGGCACGGTCAGGATGTCATCGGGCGTCATCTGGTTGAGGAAGGCGGGGCCGACCAGGTCAACGGTGTGGTTGCGCTTCATCCAGTCCTTGAGCTCCGGGCTGAGGGGCAGCTCTTCGATGAAGGCCTCGAGAGTGGGGGCGGGCATTTTTTGGCGCACTTCTTTTTCAATGTCGGCCAGGCTCGCGCGCAGGAGATAGAAGGGATGCCGCATGACTTTTTCGGGGCGGCCGCCGGTGGGGGTGGCGCGGACGGAGAATTGGAGTGTAGCGTCGTCCTGGGCGGCGAGGGTGAGGGCGAAGGTGGCGGCCAGGAGGCAGGCCAGGGGAATTCTGCGCAGGGTGAGGGGAGCGGGGCGCACGCGGTTAGTAGAGATGGAAGCCCACTTCAAGGGTGAACCGCACGGGGACAGGTTTGCCGAAACGCTCGGCGGGCTTGAAGCGCCAGTTTTGCACGGCGCGGATGGCTTCTTCGTCGAGGCCGAGGCCGAGGCTTTTGGCGATCTGGATTTCGCGCACGCGGCCGGACTCGTCCACGATCGCCCAGAGAACCACTACGCCCTGGTGGCGGGCTTTGCGGGCTTCTTCGGAATAGCCGGGCTCGGGGCAGTAAATGCAGACGGGCTTGGAAACGCTGCCGCCGACCGAATAGACGCCGCCGCCCGTGCCGCCGCCCCACCCCGGCCCCACGCCGGGGCCGAAGCCGCTGCCGACACCACCGCCCGAGCCGGTGCCGATGCCGGCGCCGCTGCCGGGGCCGCTCGAAGGGATGCGGTTGTTGGCTAAGGGGTCACCGTAGGCGGCGATGTTCGGACTTTCGATGCGAATGTTGGGCGGAACGACAACCGTAGGCTCGGCGGTCAGCTTGGGGTTGGGGTTGCGGATGACGGCCACCGGAGGCGACAACTGGGCGCGCAAAGAAAACTTGGGCAAGCGGCCCTTGGAGGCCGGCAGGGGATTTCGCTCTCCGCCACCGCCGCCGCCGCCGGCTTTCTTGGTTGAGGGCGGCAGGACGAGCTTGTAGGGGGCAATGTCGTCGGCAGAAACCATGTCTAACGTAACGGTTTCCGGCTTGGCCTCGACGGCCTGGCGGACAAAGGGGAAGGCTACCAGCAGAACCACGGTTACATGAGCGAGTGCGGAAACCAGAGTGGTGCGGCGCGACTGCCGGGCATAGAGCTGCGCTTGCCAGATTTCCGGCACGCGAACCGGCTTCGAGGTGACCTTAAGAGGTGGAAGTTTCCTTGAGCGAAAGAGGTCCAGAAAGGCGGCGCTGAAACCCCGGTGCCAGGGCTGAACTTCAACCTCCAGACGAGGGGGTCTGAAGAGAGCTTGCCCCGGCGCTGCCGCTACCCGCACCCTCTGGGCCTGCTGGAAGAACTCCTTCAGGTTGGACCAAAAAGACCGGTACCAGGGCTGAACTTCGACCAGCCACTGCCGTTGCCAAGCTTGTCTGGCGGGTCTTTCCTGCGTCACGGGCGTCACCCCAGCGCCTTTCGGCCTCCCTTAAGTACTAGATGCGCCCAGCGTCCAAGGGATGCCTGCCCTGCCAGCGGGGGCTGGCGCTGACATTTCCCAGCCTTCATTGTAACATAAACAGTTCCCTGGCCGTTCGCATGAGCCTCAGAGCGGCGTACCAGGACATCGCTGGACCTGCGCAGGCGGAGAATCAGGCTTGAAACCGCGGCTCGACATCAAGAGCACACTCAATCTGCCCCGGACCGATTTCCCCATGAAGGCCCGGCTGGCGGAAACCGAGCCGCAGCGGCTGGCGCGCTGGCAGCAGGAGCAGCTCTACCAGCGACTGCGGCAGACCCGCCAGGGGGCGCCGGTCTTTGTCCTCCACGATGGTCCCCCCTATGCCAACGGCGAGGTGCATCCCGGAACGGCTTTGAACAAGATTCTCAAAGATTTCGTGGTCCGCTCAAAGAGCCTGGCCGGCTTCAACGCCGCCTTTGTGCCGGGGTGGGACTGCCACGGGCTGCCGATTGAAATCAACGTGGACAAGGAGCTGGGGGAGCGCAAAGCGCAGCTTTCGCCACTGGAAATCCGCCAGGCCTGCCGCGCCTATGCCCAGCGCTTTGTGGACCTCCACCGGGAGACGTTCATGCGTCTGGGGTGCCTGGGCGACTGGCAGAAGCCTTACCTGACGATGAGTCCTGAGTATGAGTTCGTCATCGCCGATGCTTTTCTCACCTTCCTCGAGAAGGGCTACGCCTACAAGGGACTGAAGCCGGTGCTGTGGTGCTGGCGTGACCAGACGGCGCTGGCCGAGGCGGAAATTGAGTACGAGATGCGCACCAGCCCTTCGGTCTGGGTGCGCTTTCCCGTGCGGGCGGGCTCGGGGCCCGCGGGCTTTCCCCCAGGTGCGTTGGCCCTGGCGTGGACGACCACGCCGTGGTCGCTACCCGGGACGCTGGCGCTCGCCTTTCATCCGCAGTTGCGCTACACGGTCGTGGAGCGGGACAACGGGGAGCACTATCTGCTGGCGGAGGATTTAGTCGAGCGGGTCGCCAAAGACACCGGCTACCGCTTTGTCGGCCAGAAGGGGGCGTGGAACGGCGAGGAACTCAGGCCATTGCAATTCGATCATCCTTTTCTGGAGCGGGTGATGCCGGCGGTGCTGGCCGACTACGTCACCCTCGAGCAAGGCACGGGAGTGGTCACCACCGCCCCTGGCCACGGCAGCGAAGACTTCGAGACCGGCCGGAAGTACGATTTAGAAATCTACTGCCCGGTAGACGCCGCCGGGAAGTTCACGGAAGGGCTCGAGGCCTACCGCGGCCAGCAGGTCTTCGACGCCAACCCGCGCCTCATCGAGCTGCTCCAGGCGCGCGGGCATCTGGCGGCGCAGCGTCCCATCGAGCACTCCTATCCTCACTGCTGGCGCTGCCACAATCCGCTCATCTTCCGGGCCACGGAGCAGTGGTTCATCTCGATGGAGCACAAGCAACTGCGGCAGCAGGCGCTGGAGGCGGTGAAGAAGGTGGAGTGGTTTCCCGGCTGGGGAGCGGAGCGCATGAGCGGGATGATTGAGACCCGCCCCGACTGGTGCATCTCCCGGCAGCGCGTGTGGGGCGTCCCCATCCCGGTTTTCTACTGCGACCACTGCGGCGAAAAGCTCCTCGACGTCCCGCTGCTGCGCACCGCTATCCAGTGGTTCAAGCGCGAAGGGGCGGACGCCTGGTACCGCTACGCCCCCGAAGACCTGCTGCCCCAGGGTACCCGCTGCCGGAACTGCGGCCAGACGCGCTTCCGGCGGGAGACGGACATTCTCGACGTCTGGTTCGACGCCGGGTCGAGCCACCTGGCGGTGCTGGGCCACGCGCCCGAGCTGCCCTGGCCCGCCGACGTGTATCTCGAAGGCAATGACCAATACCGCGGCTGGTTCAACAGCTCGCTGCTGGTGGCGCTGGGGGTGAAAGGCGCGCCGCCCTACCGCGCCGTCGTCACCCACGGCTGGCTGTTGGACACCGAGGGGCGCCCGATGTCGAAATCGCTGGGGAATTACATCCCCGTGCGCGAGACCTGCGACAAGTACGGGGCCGAAGTCCTGCGGCTGGTTACGGCGTCGGTGGACCGCGAGGCCGATATCCGCTTCGGCCCGCAACTGCTCGAGCAGACGGCGGAGGCCTACCGCAAAATCCGCAACACCTTCCGCTTCTGCCTCTCGAATCTGTATGACTTCGACCCGGCCCGCGACGCGCTGCCTGCCGAGCGGCTGCAAGAGTTCGACCGCTGGATGCTGGGCCGGACGGCTGAATTCGTCCGAGAGGTGCGCGAGGCCTATGACCGCTACGAGTTCCACAAGATTTACCACGGGCTCTACAACTTTTGCGTGATTGACCTGAGCGCGGTCTACTTCGACATTCTCAAAGACCGGCTCTACACGGCCGGGGCGCGCTCGCCCGAGCGCCGCTCGGCGCAGACGGCGCTCTACCGTATCGCCCACGCGCTGGCGCGCCTGGTGGCTCCGCTGCTCTGTTACACCTCCGACGAAGTGTGGGAGCACCTGCCCGGAGCCCGCGAGACAGCCGGCAGCGTGCACCTGGCTGAATTCCCGCGGCCCGAGGAACTCGATACCGGCCTGTCGGCCGAAAAAGCGGCGGCCTGGGAAACGCTGGCGGCGGTGCGCCGCGAAGTGCTCAAGGCGCTGGAACAGGTGCGCCAGGCCAAAAAGATTCGCAGCTCGCTCGAAGCCGGAGTGTATTTGCGCTTGACCAACAACCTGGCCCCGCTGCTGGAGGCCTATCGCCGCGAGCTGCGGGCGCTGTTCATCGTTTCCTCGGTGGGACTGGGCAGCGAGCCCCGCCCCGGCAGCTACGCGGCGGAGTTGCCGGGTCTGGAAATCTCTGTGGAGCCTGCCGAGGGGAAAAAGTGTGAGCGCTGCTGGAACTACTCGGTGCAGGTCGGCTCCTTCCCCAGTTTTCCCACGATCTGCGAGCGCTGCGCGGCGGTGCTGGAAACCCTGGGGGCGGAAGCGGGGTCACCCGCATGAGCGTTCGCGGCAGCGGTCATCGGGCTTTTTCTCTCCTGCTGGCCGCCGGGATTTTCCTGCTCGACCAGGCCAGCAAGTGGGCGGTGACCGCCGCTTTCAGCCTGGGCGAAAGCCGCCGCGTGCTCCCCGGTTTTTTCAACCTCACCTACGTGCGCAATCGCGGGGCCGCGTTCGGCTTGTTTGCCGACGTGGAATCGCGGGCGGTGCTGCTTCTCCTCATCGGATTCGCGGTCGTGGCGCTGGTTCTGGTTTCCGGCTTGCTGTGGCGAGGCACGACCACCGCGCTGACCGGCTGGGGCTTGGCCCTCATCCTGGGGGGCGCGCTGGGAAATCTTCTCGACCGGCTCCGCCACGGCAACGTGGTGGATTTTCTCGATTTTCATCTCGGCTCCTACCACTGGCCCGCCTTCAATGTGGCCGACAGCGCCATCGTAGTGGGGGCGGCCGGGCTGATGATCGAAGTTCTCCGCGGCCGCGGCCACGGCTCCCCTGAGGGCTAGATGTTCCCACGACTCTTTACCCTCGACGGCTTTACCCTGCACTCCTACGGCCTGCTGGTGGCGACAGGACTACTGGTGGGGATTTATACCGCCAGCCGGTTCGCCGATCGCGTGGGCGGGGGCGTGGACCGGGAAACAGTCTGGAATCTGGGTGTCTACATGTCGCTGGCGGGCTTGCTCGGCTCCAAAGTGTTTATGATCCTTTCCGACTGGAGCTACTACTGGCAGCATCCGCGCGAGATTTTTTCCTGGTCGGTCTTGAACGCCGGGGGCGTGTGGCAGGGGGGGCTGCTGTTTGGCCTGGCCACTGGCTTCTGGTACGTTCGCCACTACCAGCTTCCCTTTTCCGGGTTTGATGATGCGTACGCGCCGGGCCTGGCGGTCGGACACGGCCTGGGGCGGCTGGGCTGCTTCGCGGCCGGCTGCTGCTGGGGGAAGCCGACCAACCTGCCCTGGGGAGTTACGTTCACCGATCCCTACAGCGCGCGTATGGTGGGCACTCCACTCGGAGTTCCGCTGCACCCCACACAGCTTTATGATGCGCTGGCCGAGTTCTTGATTTTCGCCTGGCTGCTGGTGCTCTGGCGCCGGCGTGCTTTTCCCGGAGAGGTTTTCGCGCACTACATGATGCTCTATTCGGCGGCGCGCTTCCTCATCGAGTTCGTGCGCAACGATCCGCGCGGCCCCTTCCTGTTCGGCGGGACGCTTTCCATCGCGCAAGTGATCAGTGTGCCGCTCTTCATCGCGGCTGCATTGTACTGGCTCGTGCGCCGCCGCCAGCACCTCGCCGCTGCCCATGCCCGCTAAGGTTCTGGACCTGCGGGTTCCCGCCGAAGCCGGCCAGCAACGCCTGGATCAGTTTCTCTCCGCGCAGTTGCCGGACCTCAGCCGGACGCGCATCCAGGAGTTGATCCGCGAAGGGCGGGCGCGGCTAGACGGCAGCGTCGTCCGGCGGCCGGGGTTGCGGCTGCGGAGCGGCGAAACTCTTTGTTTGGAAGTCATCGAGCGCCCGCCGCTGGCGGCCGAGCCCGAGGCGATTCCGCTTAGCATCATTTACGAGGACGACGACCTGGTGGTGGTGAACAAGCCGGCGGGGATGGTGGTGCATGCGGGCGCCGGCCACCGCCGCGGCACGCTGGTCAATGCGCTGTTACATCGGTTCGGGTCGCTCTCAAGTATGGGCGGGGCGCTGCGCCCGGGGATTGTCCATCGCCTCGACAAAGACACCTCCGGCCTGCTGGTGGTGGCCAAGACCGACGAGGCGCACCGCCGCCTGGCCGAGCAGTTTCGCCGGCGCGAAGTGGAGAAGCGTTACCTGGCGCTGGTGCACGGCCGCCTGCCGCGACGGCGCGATTCCATCGAACTTCCGGTGGCCCGCGACCCTCGCCGGCCCACACGGATGACGACGCGGCGGCCGCAGGGCCGCGCGGCGACGACGGACTATCGGGTGCTCGAGACCACGGGCCGCTTCACTCTTCTTGAAGCCCTGCTGCGCACGGGCCGCACGCATCAAATCCGTGTGCACCTCTCGGCCCTCGGGCACCCGGTAGTAGGGGACACGCTCTATGGCGCGCCCCGGCAGCTGCGGCTGGGCGGCACGTCTCGTCCCACCATCAATCGCAATTTTCTCCACGCCGCGCGGCTGCGGTTCCGGCATCCACAGACTGGAGGGCTGTTGGAATTTCGCGCCCGCTTACCGGAAGAATTGCTCGAGCTGCTTGGCGAACTCGGGCTGAAAGCTCCGCCGGGTTGAAAGCCGCCTGCGAGCCTCTATAATGTGTCGAGGGGAGGAAAGGGTGAGACAGGCCGGTCTGATTCTGCGCGGTGTCGCGCTGGTGATGTGCGCGCTCGCTCTGGCGGCGCAGAGCCCGCCCGCGCCCCCCGCGCCGTCCCGCCAGCCGCCTTCGCCGCCTCCCGAACAAGCGCCGCCGATCCGCATTGAGGTTGAGCTGGTGAACGTGGTGTTCAACGTCACCGATGAGAAAAGTCGGCTGGTCAGCGGGCTGGCCCCGGAAGATTTCACGGTCTACGAAGATGGCGTGGCGCAAGAGATTCGCTACTTCACCAGCGAAACCAATATGCCGCTGCGCATCGGCTTGCTGATCGACACCAGCAACAGCGTGCGGCCGCGCTTCGAGTTTGAGCAGGAGGCGGCGGTCGATTTCCTGCACACCGTGTTGCGACCCAAGACCGACCGGGCCTTTATCCTCGGCTTCGACGTCACTCCGGTCGTGGTGCAGGACTACACCGACGATCCTCTGGACCTGGCAGACGCCATCCGCAGTCTGCGGGCGGGCGGGGGCACCGCCCTCTACGATGCCGTCTATCTGGCCTGCAAGATGAAATTGTCCGAGGGTGCCGGCAACAACTTTCGCAAAATGATCATCCTGCTCAGCGACGGCAACGATATTTACAGCACGGTGACGCGTGAGGAAACTCTGGAGATGTGCCGCCGCAACGACGTCACTCTCTTCACCGTCAGCACCAGCGCCCCGCCCATCAAATACACGCAGAAGGCGCAACACCTTCAGGATCCCTGCGAGGTGATGGGCGAGGAGGGCGACAAAATCCTGCGCAGCCTGGCCGAATCCACGGGCGGCGTCGCCTACTGCCCCTTCGACACCATTGATGTGGGCCGCTCCTTCGAAGAAATTGCCAACCAGCTGCGCACCCAGTACACGCTGGCCTACCGGCCCAGCAATCGGATTCGCGATGGAACCTTCCGCTCTATCACCATCGAGACGCGCCGCAAAGACCTGCGCGTGCACCACCGGCCGGGCTACTATGCCCGGCCCCTGCCCGGAACGGCTGAGACGGGCTCCAACGGCGAACATTAACCGGCCAGCTACGAGCCCGGCGCGTAGTAGCCCCGGCGCGCCTGTACCCGCAGACCGTTCCGCTTCACCTTGACCTGCACGCGGCGGAAACCGCCATCCCGAGCACGGTTGGTCGGCGTATAGCCGAGGCTGTATTGGCTGCGGAGCTCGGTGGTAATCTGGTCAAACGCCT
>JBOGNW010000023.1:0-5575 GCA_050747425.1 Candidatus Acidiferrales bacterium | reverse complement strand
CCATGGCGATTTCTTTCCTGGGGCTGCGGCCGAGCGACCAGGAAAAAGTGCTGGATTACATCGCGGAGGCCGAAGGGGAGCAGATCAAAGCCTTTTTCAGCGGGATGGAAAGGGAAGGTCCCCCCGCGCGTCGCAGCGCCCGTATTCCGCGGCGGGTGTCGGCGGTGTTGAGCTGGCAGGATGACGAAGGGCGCTCGCAGCAAGAATCCGTGGAGACGCAACTGCTTAGCAAGCACGGCGCCATGGTGCTCTCCTTCAACCAACTCGAGCCCGGACAACTCTTGCGCATTGCCGTGCCCGACAGCGGCAAGAAAGGGGTCTCGCGCGTGGTGTGGGTGAAAGCAGCCGAGGTGCCGGGCCGAGTGGAAGTGGGAATCGAAATGCTGGGCACGGACAATTTCTGGGGGATCGAGTTCCCGCCGCACCGGCCGGCGCCGACCGCGTTGCCGACCGCCACCGGCCCGCGGCGTCGCGGCGGCCGGATGCTGCGGCGCACTCCGGTCATCATGAGCTGGACCGACGAGCTGGGGCGGCCGCGCCAGGAGATGGCCACCACCAGCGAGTTGAGCCCCCACGGGGCTTTGATTGAAGCTACCGTGCCGCTTCCTTTGGGGCAGCGCTTCCGCTTGCGCGCCCCGGAGATCAGCCGGGAGGCGGAAGCGCAGGTGATCCACGTCAAAGAGGGAGAACTGCCCGGGTCCACCGAGCTGGGGGTGGAGTTCGTCGAGATTGAGGACTTCTGGGACGTTCCCTTCTCCCCCGACCACCACCCGCCAGCGTAGCAGCGCCAGTCTCCGCCGCTGTGGGTCAGCCCCGGGCGCTTAGGGAGAGGAAGAGAACCAGGTACCGCTTCAGGTTGCGGGTGATGAGGAAGTTTTCCTTGACGTGCTCGTGGCCGTTCTCTCCCAGGCGTTGCGCAATGGCGGGGTTGGAGAGCAAGTAACGAATCTGATAGGCGGCTCCCTCGACCGAGTGGGCGAGCAATCCGGTCAGCTTGTGAATTATCTGCAAGGGGATTCCGCCGACGGTGCTGGCCACCACGGGTTTTTTCTTCCACAGCGCTTCGGCCACGGTCAGGCCGAACCCTTCCTGGAGCGATTTCTGGATGATGATGGTAGAGGCACGTTGCAGGGCATTGATCTCGAGGGCGCTCCAGGGGGGCAATTCCAGAATGTGGATGTCGGGATCGTTGCCGGCAGCGGCGCGGGCTTCCGCCAGCACCTGGCCGCCTTCCGGATCGTCGCTGGCACTGCCCCCGGCCAGCACCAGCTGACAATCCATGTACCGGCGCACCAGCTTGTAGGCCTGGATGACGCCCAGCGGATCCTTCAGGCGGTCGAAGCGGGAGATCTGAGTCAGAATCCGGCGCTTGGGGTCGATGCCGAAGCCCTCCAGGGTCTTGCGCACAAACGCCTCTTCGAGAGGCTGGTTCTTTTGCGTGAGCGGGTCAATCGAGGGATAGGACAAGTACTGGGGGATAGGCAGTGGCCGCGTGAAGGCGGGCGAGGAGATGAGCATGGCGTCATAGCGCTTGATATACTGGAGGAGGAAATCCCAGACCAGCGGGTGCGGCCGGGAGACGTCTATGTGGCAGCGCCAAATCCAGTGCGCTGGCCGCCGCTCGCGCGCCTGTACGAGGCCGATGGGCTGCGGGTCGTGGATGATCACAAAGTCCTCGTCAAAGTGGAGCTGCTTCAGGTTTTGCTGCTGGTAGGCCTGGAAGATATCGAAGGCCGACCAGCGCACCTCGTAGGGGGCGCCGTGCAGGGCGTTGTGGAAGCCTTTGGTAACTTCGAAGAAATCGTCGCCGCCGGTGATGACGTCCCAGCGAGTGGCTAGGCCCACGTCCTGGAGGAGAGGGACCAGCCGGTTCAGGATTTCGGCCACGCCGCCGCCTACGGAGGTGGAGTTCACCATCTTGACCGTGCGGCCGGCAAGTTGCCGCGCCAGCGCGCGCAATTCCTCGATTTCGGCCGTGCCCACCAGGGGAGCGTAGTCGTCGAGCGCGATGAGTTTGGCGGGTTTGGCGGGAGTGGCCACCGAGCTAGGCCTCCAGGTAGCGCTGGCACTCGTCTCGAATCAACTGCCGCACGCCTTCGAGGGTGTTGGTGTAGACGTCAATCCGCTCGATGGAGTCGGCGAGCTCCGACAATGCCAGGCTGTTTTCAATCCAGGTAGAGAAGTCGTTGGTCGCGGGCCCGCGCAGGCGGGCGGTGACGAAATGGTAGTGCAGGGTGTGCACACTGACGTGCTGGAGAGCCTCCGAGAATTCCCCCAGGTCGGTGACGCGCCACTCGGTGGGAACAGTCACGGTCACCGCTTCGCAGAAAAAGAAGGGTTCGAAGCCCTTCTGGTAGGCGCGCTGGGGCTGGGCTCGCACAAAGCTCTCGAGTGTCTTCACCAGGTCGCCGCGAAGCGTTTCCACGCTGTCGTAATGCCGGATGTCGAGGGTCGCCAACTGCTCGGCGAGCTCAGGAGCGTTGCAGGCGGCGAGAACCCACTGCGCGAAATCATTGGAAAAGCCCTCGGTCAAGAAGTGGTGCATGCTCAGGCTCTGGAACGTGTGGTTGAAGATGGAGTCGGCCGAAACTCGTCTCAACTGCTCCAGTAGTTCACCGATGGTGGTGGCCTGTCCGCCGCAGATGCGGGTAATGGTGGAGGCCGCCATGAACTGGAAAGGTTCTTGGGCTTTTTTCACTTCGCACCCTCCCCTGCCCGCAGGTCGCCGAGGCGGCTGAGGAAGCGCGCCACCTCTTGGGGAGAGTGCAGGCGATAGCGGGCGGCGGTGACGCCCTTTCTTCCCACGCGAATTCCCACGTCGCCTCTCCGCAGGCGCTGAAAGACCGATTCGTCGGTCACATCGTCGCCCAGATAAATGAGCATTGGCCGAGAGCCTCCGGCACGGCCGGCCCCGCCCGCGGCGGCTTCGAGCACCGCCCGGCCTTTATCCTCACGTCCCGGCGGTAACAGCTCTAGAACTTTCTTTCCCTCCAGCAAGCGGAACCAGTTACGGGAACCATTCAGCAATTGTTTAACCATCCCGCGAGCGACTTGAGCGGTCCGCGGCGAGGCATGGCGGAAGTGCACCGCCACGCTCAGGCTCTTGGGTTCGAGATAGATACCGCGCAGAGAACCAAGTTGCTTTTGCAACCAACCGCGGGCGGCGCGCAGGTGGCGGCGAAAGCTCTTGCTCACCGAACGGTTCATTGTCCCGTTGCGCCCGGCTCTCTCGAGCCCATGCGTTCCCAGGTAGCAAACTCCCTTCAAACCCACGCGGCGCTGGAGGTCGTCCCGCGAGCGCCCGCTGGCAATCCCCACGGTGACGCCAGGCAGGCTCCGCAAGCGTTCCAGGGCGGCGCGCGTTCGAGCCGGCAGCCGGGCCCGGTCGGGATGAGAGACCAGAGGCGCCAAAGTGCCATCGAAATCGCTGAAGAGCGCCAGGCGGGGCGCGGCCGCCAGCCGCCGGCTCACCCGCTTCCAGTCCTGCCACAGGGGCCGCGGACGCCTCACGCTAGTCTCCCGAGCTTGTGAATGACGTCTCCCGCCCACTTGTAAATATTTCTCTCCTGCACGCGTTCGCGCAAGCGGCGCATGCGCAAGCGAACCTCCTCGTCGTCCATTTCCAGCGCCCGGCGAATCTGCTCCGCCACTTCGTCGGTGGCGAAGGGGTTGACGATGAGCGCCTCGCGCAGCTCGCGCGCGGCTCCCGTGAACTCACTGAGCAGCAGAACACCTTTTTCCTCCACATTGGCGGCGACGAATTCTTTAGCCACCAGGTTCATGCCGTCGTGCAGCGAGCTGACCAGGCAGAAGCGCGCCAGGCGATAGAGGGCGAACAGCCCCGGGGGATCGATATGTTGTTTGAGATACACGATAGGTTTCCAGGAGCTCGAGGCGTACTTGTGGTTGATTTGCTCGACCAGCACGTCCACTTCCTCGTTCAAGCGGCGGTACTCCTCCACCTGCGTGCGGCTGGGCACGGCCACTTGCAGGAAGCTAAACTGGCCGCGGTAGTTCGGGTAGAGCTCCAGGAAGCGGTCAATGGCGCGCAAACGCTCGGGGATGCCTTTGGTGTAGTCGGCGCGGTCAATTCCGACGCCGAGGTACCTCTCGGGCAGTTGGTACTGCTCACGGAACTGCTGCATGTGCTGGCGCACCGCGCGCCGCGACGCCTGCCAGTTGATGGCGTCGAAGTCGACGCTGATGGGGAAGGCGCGGACGCGGGTGGTGCGGCCGTGGTAGACGATGGCAGTCATTTCGCGGTCGGGGCGCGCCTCGAGCTCCCGATCCACCGTCTCGATGAAGTTGTCGCCGTGGTAGCGGATGTGGAAGCCGAGCAAGTGGCTGCCCAGCAAGCCTTCCAGCAACTCGAGACGCCACGGGCAGATGCGAAAAACCTCCGGGTTGGGCCAGGGGATGTGCCAGAAGTGCGCGATGGTGGCGCGCGGACAGCGCTGCCGCAGCAGCCGCGGCAGCAGGGCCAGGTGATAGTCCTGCACAAAGACCAAGGCTCTTTCGTTACCGACTTCCGCCGCCACGGCTTCCGCGAAGATACGGTTGACTTCGCGATAGTTCTCCCAATCCGACTGTCGGAACTGCGGCCGACGGTAGGCGATGTGGCAGAGCGGCCAGAGAGCGGAGTTGGCGCAGCCCGAGTAGTGCCCTTCTTCCTGCTCTGGCGTCAGCCAGACGCGTTTCAGCGTATAGGCGGGCTTTTCGGGGGGAACGCGGACGCGGCCGCGGGCGTCCGCCACCTGGCGGTCGGCATCGCCGCTTCCGTGGGCGACCCACAGGCCGCCGACGGCGCGCATGACCGGGTCGAGGGCGACGGTCAAGCCGCTGGCGGGGCGCAGGGCTTTCACCGTGCCGTCGAGTTGGGTGTGGATGTAGGGCTCGCGGTTCGACACCACCACCAGGCGGTGATCCCGCAGGGTGCGTCGCATCATCTGTCGAAGCGTTTCGCGCGTGTACATCGTAACGCCGCAGAACTGACGCCGGGAGGATGCGGAGTAGGCTCTGAAAGCTCAAGAGCTACCGCGCCGCTAACCCTTGCTTAGATGGCGCTTACGCAAACGAAAGTTGCCGAGAAATTACTTTTCGTAGGTGAGACGAAAAATGGTGCCGCCGTGGTCGTCCGAGATGTAAAGCGCGCCGTCGGGGCCGGTCTTGGCGTCCACGGGCCGGTGGCTTACGCGCTCACCCTCGAACGACACGTCTACGAAATCCTCTAGCGTCGCAGGGCGGCCGTCGCGGAAGCGCAGGCGAACCACTTTGTAGCCCGTGGGCACCGAGCGGTTCCAGGAGCCGTGAAAAGCGATGAAAAGATCGCCGCGGTATTCTTCGGGAAACTGCGTGCCGGTGTAGAAGCCCAGTCCCAAAGGTGCCGAGTGCGCCGGCATCTCAAACGTGGCGGGCTGCGTCGCCGCGCAGCGCTCCGCTGAGCCCAGGTCAGGGTCGGGGACACGGTTACCGTAGCAGAAGGGCCAGCCGTGGTCGTCGCCGCGGCGAATGAGGTCGAGTTCTTCGGGCGGCAGGTCATCGCCCAGCCAGTCGCGGCCGTTGTCGGTGGCCCACA
>JBOGNW010000022.1:0-7669 GCA_050747425.1 Candidatus Acidiferrales bacterium | reverse complement strand
TGCGCCACGAGCTGGAATTCCTTCTCGAAAGCAAGGAACGCGCCTACGTTTTCTGGTACGAGCGCCGCGGCCGCGGCGTTTTCTTGCAAGCCACGCCCATTGATGTGGCGCCCATTCTCCGTCAGGCCCTGTTTGAGCGCTATGACACCATCGTGCTCACTTCCGCCACGCTGGCCGTAGCCGGCCACTTCGATTACCTCAAGCAGCGCTTGGGTCTCGAGACCCCGCAGGAAAGAGTCCTGGCCTCGCACTTCGACCACGCCGACCAGGCCCTGCTCTACATCTCCGAGCACCTGCCCGACATTCGCACGCCGGAGTTTGCCTCGGCCGCCGCCGAGGAAATCGCCGCCCTGCTCGCGGCCAGCCGCGGCCGCGCCTTCGTGCTCTTCACCAGCTACAATCAGATGCAGGAGATTTATCGCCGGGTCGAACCGCGCCTGGATTTTCCTCTCCTGCTCCAGGGGACCGCTCCCAAGACCGCGCTGCTCGATCGTTTTCGCCGGACCGCGGGCGCGGTGCTCTTTGCCACCGCGAGTTTTTGGCAGGGTGTGGATGTTCAGGGGCCGCAGTTGAGCGCCGTTATAATTGACCGGCTTCCCTTTGCTGTGCCCACCGACCCGGTGGTCCGAGCGCGGATTCAGGCCTTGCAGGAGGAGGGGCTCGACCCCTTCAGCAGCTATCAGATTCCCGAGGCCATCATCGCGCTCAAGCAAGGCTTCGGCCGCTTGCTGCGGGCGCGCACCGACCGCGGCGTGGTGGCTCTGCTCGACAACCGCATCCTGCGCAAGCAGTATGGTAGACTTTTTCTGGAAAGCCTGCCGCCCTATCGCGTCACCTCCAGTCGCGACCAGGTGCAGCGCTTTTTCGCCGGGGAGTGAAAATGTTTCAAGTGGCCGTGGAAGAAACCTTCGCCGCCGGGCACGCCCTGCGGAATTACAAGGGCAAGTGCGAAAACGTTCACGGACACAACTACAAAGTTCGCGTAGTGGTGGTGGGCGACCATCTGGATGCGGCCGGCTTGCTGGTGGATTTTGTCGAGCTCCGCGGGCGCCTCGCCGAGGTGATTCGCTCCCTCGACCACCAGTTTCTCAATGACTTGCCGCCCTTTACCGAAATCAATCCCTCCGCCGAAAACATCGCCCGCTATTTCTACCAAGAACTGAGCCGCCGGCTCGCCGCCAGTTCCAACGGGGCGCGCCTGCGCGAAGTCACCGTCTTCGAAAGCGATACCACCTCGGCCACTTTTAGCCCGGAAACTCACCCTTCGGCCTAGATATCCTGGGCGAAGCCGAGCAGGAAGGCAGCAACCCCTGGGAGAGCAGCATCTAAGCGATTGCCGGAGGAATGAGACGAGTGAGGAGGCAGGCGAACCCAAACGTCGCCGCCGGGCGCCAGTTCAGTTATACTGGTTCTGTGAAATTCGCCGAAAGAGGTACCTTTATGAAGCTACCTAAAGCGATTCCCGGTGGAATCTTACTCCTGACCCTCTTCTTGGGCCTCGGCCTCCCCTTGGCCGCACAGGACTTCGGCGCCATCGAGGGCGAGGTGCGCGATGCCGACGGCAGGCCCATGCCCGGCATAACCATCGAGATTATTCGCAGTGACCAGAAAGGCCGTTGGGAGGTCAAGACCGACTCCAAAGGCCACTACATGTATATGGGGATCCCCGGCGGGAACAGGCCAAAGTACACAATTCGCGCCCTGCGCGGCACCGAACTTCTCTACGAATTCACCAACGTAATGATCGAAATGCAGACCGTTCGCCGCCAGGACTTCAATCTGAAACAGTTGCGCAAAGAAGACGAAGAGCGCATCACCCCCGAGCAGAAGCGCGAAATCGAAGAACAGCGCAAGCAGATGGAAAAAATGAAGGGGCTCACGGCCGAGTTTGACCTCGGGGTCAAGTTCTTGCAGGCCCCCACGTCCGAGCTCGTCTGCTCCACCCGCTGTGCCAACCAAACCGAGAACAATGCCGCCTGCCTGGAGTCCTGTCAGCAGCAAGCCAGCGCGGGATTGTCGCAGATGGCCTATGAAGAGGCCGCCGCCGCCTTCGAGCGAGCCTCCGCTATCGACCCCACGCAATATGCTGTGTACGCCAACATGGCCCGCGCCTATCAAGCCTCCAACCAGACCGACAAAGCCATCGCCGCCAACCTGAAAGCCGTCGAACTCAAGCCGGAGGACGGGGGCCTCTACGCCAACCTGAGCCTGCTCTACGTCCGCACGGGCCGCAAAGACGAGGCGCGCCAGATGGTCGACAAAGGTGCCCAGCTCAATCCCCTGCAGGCCGCCAAGTATTACTTCGATCTCGGGGCCGCGCTCTACAACGCCAATGACCTGAAAGCCGCCCTGGAACCCTTCCGCAAGACCACCGAATTCGACCCCAAGCGCGCCGAGGCCTTTTTCTATCTCGGCATGTGTCTGTACAATCAGGCCGAGTTCAAGCAAGAAGGCGGACAGTGGGTCACCGTTCTTCGGCCCGGCACGCGCGAAGCCTTCGACCAATATCTGGCCCTCGATCCCGACGGCCGCTTCGCCAAGGACGCCAAAGATACTTTGGTGGCCCTCGAGGCGACCGTGCCGGCGGCCGTGCGTGTCAAGAAAAAGCCCTAGCCGCGCTTCTCCCTCTCGCGAAGGCCTGTCGGCGGCGCGGCCCGGAGACGAGTTGCATGGTTCACTCGGCCCGGCTCTTGCTGCTAGCCGCCATTGTGGCCGCCTCGCTGCCGCCTTCCTTTCTCAAGGCTCAACCCTTCCCCTCGCGGTCTATCCAGGGAACCGTGCGCGATGAGCAAGGGCGGCCGCTGGCCGGAGCCACCATAGTTCTGCGCGGGCCTTCCCTGCGTCGAGAGCAGCGAACGGGCAAGGACGGAAAATTCTCGTTTGCCGATATCCCGCCCGAACGGTACTTCCTGCTCCTACTGCGCAACGGGGAAATCGTGTGGTCGCGGTCGCTGGACGTTTCCTCCAAGATTACTCAGGTCGAAATCGACCTGAGGGAATTGCGCCAGGCCGCCGTCGAGCAAATGTCGCTGGACGCCGAGGGGCAGCGCCGGCGGCAGGCGGAAAAGACTCGCCAGGAGCTCGACTCCCGCCTCTTCGAGCATTACAACCGCGGCGCGCTCTACCTCCAGCAGGGCGAGCCCGCCCAGGCCATCGAAGAGTATCGGCGCGCCCTCGAGCTCGACCCGGTGCGCAACTCGTCGCACGCCCTGCTGGCCTCTGCCCTGACGGCGGCTGGCCGCTTGGAGGAGGCGCAGGATTCCTACCGGCGCGCCTTGGAGCTCGAGCCTGCCGAGGCCGCCCACCACAACAACCTGGCGGCGCTCTTGGTCCGCAGCCACCGCTTGAAAGAAGCCCTGTACCATTTTCAAAAAGCTGTCGAGCTTGACCCGCAGCGCGCCGCCACTTTCCACTTCAACATGGGTGCGGCTCTCCTCAACGCTGGTCAGGCCACCGAAGCCCTGCCCCCGTTGCGCCAGGCTGCCCGCAGCGACCCCGCTTTCCCCGTCGCCCAGTTCTTTCTCGGTACGGCGCTGATTCGGACTTCGATTACATCCTCGGCCGACCTGCGCTCGGTCAGCAAGGCGATTCGCTCCGAGATGATCGCTGCCTTCGAGCGCTACCTCGAACTCGCCCCCGACGGCGACTTTGCCGCGCGCGCCCGCGACTACTTGCAGGCCTTGGGCGCCTCCTCTCCGGTCCTCCTGCCCCCGGTTTCCGTTCCGGAGCCGCGGCCGTGAGCAAGTCTTCTGCTGCGCGCCGCGCGGTTCTTCTTCTCGCCTGTCTGTTGGTGCCGGCCTGCGAAGGCGTGCATAGGGTTCAAATTCCGGTTGAGAATGAAAGCTTGGCCGGGCTTTATTGGGAGCCCTCTAAGAACCTTTCTCCCGGCGTCCTGCTGGCGCCTGCTCCTGGCGAGGTCAAGGAAGGTTGGATTGCGCTCGCCACGCGGCTCCGCCAGCAGGGCTATGGAGTCCTGGCTCTCGACCCGAGGCCGCGGGGCGCGAACGACGCCGAGCCCCTCCTGGCCGACTTGCGCGCCGGAGTCAGCTTCCTGCGCCAGCAAAAAAAGATTGACGCCGCCCGCATCGGCCTGATTGGTTCCACCCGTGCGGCCAACGCCGCTCTCTGCTTTGCCGCTAAGGAACCGCTGCTGCGCTTTGCCGTAGCGATTTCGCCAGGGCTCGATGGAGGCGATCTGGCGGCCGAGCCGGCTCTGCGCGACTACGGCTTTCGGCCGCTGCTTCTGGTTGCCGCCGAAAACGATCAGGCCAGCCGCGGGGCCGTCGAGCGCCTCGCCGCCTCAGCCCAGGCAGGGGCCGTGGCCAAGATCTATCCAGGAAACGCCCACGGCACTCAACTCCTCGGATCGGGCGCTTCTTTGGCCGACGACATTGTGGTCTTCTTGCGAGCCCAGCTCTGACCCTGTATCTCACACATAAGTAAGAACTTAAGGTAGGGCACGGCCGCAAAAGAATCTCAGAGGGAGGGGGAGGTACGGCCAGCGGGAATGGGAACTGTTGTTGACACCTCCACCACACGCCGCTAGACTCTCCGCTTTCTGGCCGAGGGGAAATAAAAACTTGCGTCGCGACCTCTTCGTTACCGCTGTCCTCTTCCTGGCGGTGGGCTTCATTGGTGGCTATATCTTTTCCCAGGCCACCGGTCGCTCGGTCACGGCTTTCCCTGTGGGTGAAATGCTGGGAGCCAGCCCTTCAGAGTCGGCCCCGGCCCAGGCCGGCCTCCCCGAAGGCCATCCTCCTCTCGATGTCGCCCAGAGCTGGCGCACCCTGCAAGAGAAAGCGGAAAAAAATCCTGGCGATGCGCAAGCGGCCCTGGAGCTGGCCAATTTTCTCTACGATCTCGACCGCTGGGATGACGCCGTTTTCTGGTACCGGCGCGCCGTGGAGCTGGAGCCGAAGAACACCGACTCCCGCACCGACCTGGCGACCACCTATTTTCATTTGCAGCGCTTCGATGACGCGCTGGCCGAGTACGGACGCGCCCTCGAGCTTGAGCCCAACAAGCCCCAGGCCCTCTACGGCCTGGCCATGACCCGCTGGCAGGGAAAGCAGGACCGCGCCGGCGCCCAGCAAGCCTATGAGCAGCTTCGCCGCAGCCATCCGGATTTTCCCGGGGTTGAGCTGCTGGCCCGCGAGCTCAGCCGGGAGGGCGCGCGGCGTTGACCATGAGCAATTCGAGGAAATCGGACCATCGGAGTCGTTGGACTAGGACGCCTGTTCTTGCTCTGCTGGCGACACTACCCATCGGGGTTGGCTTCCGAGCGGCGCCTCAACAGGCAGATCGCATTTTTATTAACGGGAAGATTTGGACGGGGGACGATGCTCGTCCAAACGCCGAAGCCTTGGCGGTCAGCGGAGACAAGATTCTGGCAGTCGGGTCGACCACGGAGATTCGCGCTCTGGCGGAGCCGGACACAGCCGTCGTGGATCTGAAAGGCCGCTTGCTGGTCCCCGGATTTCAGGATTCGCACCTGCACTTTCCCGGTGCCTCCGTAAATTCCGTCCGGCTCGACGGGCTCGAAACCCTGGAGGCGTTCCAGAAGCAACTGGCGGAGTTCGCGAAATCCCATCCGAATCTGACCTGGATCACGGGAGGAGGATGGGGCTATTCGGCCTTTCCCAACCAGACGGTGCACAAGAAATACATCGACGCGGTGATTTCCGACCGGCCCGTGTATGTGAGCGAGCGCGACGCCCACATGGGCCTGGCAAACTCGAAGGCGCTGGAGAGAGCCGGCATCAGCCGGGACACGCCGGATCCCCCCAACGGCCACATCATGCGGGACGCCAACGGCGAACCAACCGGCGAACTCAAAGAAGCGGCGCAACGCCTGGTCGGTTCGCACCTACCTTCTCCCACAGAGGAAGAAGTTTACGAAACGCTGCTCAAGCACATGGACGAGGCGGCGGCCGATGGTTTGACCTCGGTGCAGAACGCTTCGTGGTCTCCGAAGGATCAGCCGGTGTATCTGCGGGCGCTGGCGGCGGGTGCTCTGAAGTTGCGGTTCCGCTTTGCCCCCATGATCCTGCCGACGGAGGGTGGCGCTCCGAAGGAGCACATCTTAAAGACTCCGCTCACCGCCAATGACTTGGACTACTACAAGGAGCTGCGAGACACCTTTCACGGACCGCTGATCAAATTCGGGTCTGTCAAAGCAGTCCTGGACGGAACGGTCGACGCCAGAACCGCGGCCATGTTCGAGCCTTACGTGGGAGGAGGAACGGGAATCCCGTTCTGGGAGCAAGACGACCTGAACAAGACCGTAGCCCTCTACGACAAGGAAGGGTTTCAGGTGCTCCTGCATGCGATCGGGGACAAGGCGATCAATATGGCGTTGAACGCCTTTGAGTATGCCGCCAAGACCAATGGAAGCTCGGGACGGCGTCACCGTGTGGAGCATGGAGAAGTACCACGCCTATCGGACTTGCCGCGCTTCAAAGAGCTGGGAGTCGTTGCCTCGACGCAGGCGCTGTTTGCCAACCCGGATGCGACCGTGCTCGAAAACTATGCTGTGCTGTTGGGTCCTGCACGCGCCTCGCACGCCAACGCCTTCAAGCTGTACGACGATGCGGGAGCGGTGCAAGCCTTCGGCAGCGATTGGGGGGTGTTTGATTTCGCGCCGCTCAAAGGAATTTACTGCGCCGTGACACGCACCACGCCGGAGGGCACGCCCGCGGGCGGCTGGTATCCGGAGGGCCGGATCACCGTGGAAGCCGCGCTGCGCCATTACACGCGCGACGGCGCCTACGCAAATTTTGATGAAGAGGTGAGGGGCACGCTCACGCCGGGAAAACTGGCGGACTTCGTCGTGCTCTCAAAAGACATACTGACGGTTCCTGCCGCGGAGATTGTGAAAACAAAGGTCCTGCTCACGGTGATGGGTGGCAGAGACACCCATAGAGACAAGGACTTTCGGTAACCACAGCACTCAATCCGTTTTCGGTAATCCGGGACCCCGAGAAAGAGAAAGGGAAAAGAGGAGTCAGGTCGGCCAACGGAGGCACAGTGATGAAGGAAAACCTGAACCCGTACGTGATTTCGCAGTTGCAGTTCGACCAGGCTGCCGATCATCTCAAGCTCGAGTCCGGGCTGCGCCAGATCCTGCGCACCCCCAAGCGGCAGATGGTGGTGTCGGTTCCCATCAAGATGGACAACGGCGCCATTAAAGTGTTTGAAGGCTACCACGTCCAGCACAACATCGCCCGCGGCCCGGCCAAGGGAGGAATCCGCTATCACCCCAACGTGACTCTCGATGAAGTCAAGGCCCTGGCGGCCTGGATGACCTGGAAGACGGCGGTGGTCAACATCCCCTTCGGCGGTGGCAAGGGCGGCGTGGTCTGCGACCCGCGCAAGATGTCGCAAGCCGAGCTGGAGCGAATGACCCGCCGCTTCGTCAGCGAGATTCTCCCCATCATCGGCCCCGACCGCGATATCCCCGCCCCCGACGTCTACACCGACCCGCAGACCATGGCCTGGGTGATGGATACCTATTCGATGACTGTGGGCTATTCGGCCCTGGGGGTGGTCACGGGCAAGCCGGTGTCGCTCGGAGGCTCGGAAGGGCGCAACGAAGCCACCGCCCGCGGCTGCCTCTTTGTCACCCAGGAGGCCTGCCGCGTGCTGCGCAAGCCGCTGCGCGGTGCCAAGG
>JBOGNW010000021.1:0-3706 GCA_050747425.1 Candidatus Acidiferrales bacterium | reverse complement strand
GTCGGGCTGCACCAAGGCCGCGGATTCCGCCCCCGGCCCTTCGACTTTGCTGCCTTCGGCCCCGAAGCTGCGGGGCTCAGGACAGGCAGGCCAGGGAAGCCGTGCCCTCACAAGGAGAAAAGCAGATTCCTCGCCCCGAACGGAATCAAGGGCTCGGAATGACAGCAAGGCGGCAAGGGGTCCTTCGACTACACTCCCTTCGACTCGCTGCGCTCGCTCCCCTCGAATCCCTCGGGGTCTACGCTTCGCTGCGACAGGGTCTCCGCTGCGCTCCGATAAACCCTTGCCCTACCCAAGCCAAGACAGAGAAATGCAGATTCCTCGCCCCGCGAGGAAGCGCGGGGCAGGCCGCCGCGAGAAGGCGCGGGGCAGGCCGCCAGAGCAGGCAAGGGCTCGGAATGACACGCGGGAGGGAGCGGGAGGGGCGGGGATTAGTCGCCGCCGCGCACGAGACGCGCTTGGGCGGCGGTGTAAAGGGTACTCGCCCGCAGAAAGCGCCAGGGATTCAGCGGGGCGTCCCAGAGGCGGACTTCGTAATGCAGATGGGGGCCGGTGGCGCGGCCGGAGCTGCCCACGTAGCCGATGATATCTCCGCGCTGCACGGCCTGGCCGCGGTAGGCGCGAAACGCCGAGAGATGCGCGTACCAGGTGGCCATGCCGGCGCCGTGGTCCACCACTAGCACGCGACCGTAACCGCTCTTGCGGCCTACGGCCACCACAAAGCCGTCGGCGGCGGCGCGCACAGCGCGGCCGTAATCGGTGGAGATGTCCACGCCGGCGTGGAAGGTGCCTTCGCCATCGAAGGGATCCAGCCGAATCCCGAAGCTCCCCGTCAGGCGGCCTTCGACCGGCCAGAGCGAGGGCGTGTAGTTCAACTGCCCCAGCTCCTGCCCGGGCAGCGGGCGCACGCCGCTGGCGTAGAGCGTAACGGCGGTGGCGTGATGGCGCAGGAAGCGGTAGCGCGCCAGGGTGAGCTGGAAATCCTCGGGGTCCTGGGGAACCGGCTCGCCTTCCAGCGAGCCGAAGGGTGTCTGGCGGAGGCGCAGCAGGCCGTAGCTGGCAGCGATTTCATTGGCGAGCGATTCGAGACTGGTGAGGCGTTCGTGGGTCTGGGCGTAACTGGATTCGAGAACCCGGGCCTGCTGGCGCAGTTGCTCGCGCTCGGCGCGCACTTGGTTGTAATCGGTGACAGCGAGCAGCAGGTGAGTGTAAGAAGCCACGCCGGCCAGCACGGCGCCGACGCCCACGAGGGCCGCCACTAAAATCAGATTGACAGCGTAGCCGGGCAGGTTGAGCTTGCGCATGCGCCCGCTGATGTCGTGGGCAAATACCAGTGTGTATAAACGCTTTGGCATCGCCTTCAGTTTTTTTCCCGGGAGGCCCCGAACCTCCGCGGGTCGAACAACGGACAACGCCCCAAGTGTGGCCCGTGTTACTCCCGGCCTTTGTACCCCAGGGCGCGAAAGGGTGTCAACAAGAAAATCTCGCAAATCCGAGAATTTATTGCGGTTTTGCCCTAGAACTCACCCGGAGTAGAATGCCAGCGGGATGCGCAGCGAAGCTGAGATTGTTCGTTTTTTGCAAAAGAAGTTTCGATCTGGCGGCGGCCTGCGCGTGGGCATCGGAGACGATGCCGCCGTGGTGCGCGTCGGGCCTCGCGAGTGGGTGATTACCACTGACTTACTCGTCGAAGGCGCGCACTTTCTACCGGGCACGTTGGCGCGCGCCGTGGGCTGGAAGGCGCTGGCGCGTTCGCTTTCGGACTGCGCCGCCATGGGCGCCCGGCCGCGCTACACGCTCGTGGCGCTGGCCCTGCCGCCGGCCACTCCGGATCGCTGGGTGAGGGAATTCTTTTCTGGCTTCGCGCGGTTGGCGCGGCGCCACGGAGTCCGTCTGGCGGGCGGCGACCTTTCGCGGGCTGGGCAGATTGTGGCCGACGTGCAGGTCATCGGCGAAGTAGCGCGAGGACGCACCATGCTGCGGCGCGGCGCGCGCCCCGGCGACGTCATTTTTGTCAGCGGCAGACTCGGGCTGGCCGGCCTGGGGCTGGCTTGCCGAAGGAAAAAGCTGAAGCCGGCGGGCCCCCTCGCCAGGCAGTGCCGGCGCGCGCACCTCTATCCGCAGCCACGGGTGGGTTTGGGGCCGGCACTGGCGCGGCGCGGTGCGACAGCAATGATTGATGTCAGCGACGGGCTCTCCACCGACCTCCATCATTTGTGCGAGGCGAGCGGCGTGGGGGCGCGGGTTTTCGCCAGCAAAATACCGGCCGTCGAAATGCCCGTGGGACTGGCGCGCCGCTTGCGAACGAGCGGTCTTGACCTGGCGCTGAATTCCGGCGAGGACTACGAGCTACTGTTCATGCTTCCCCAGGCTCGTGCCGCACGCCTGCCGAAAAAGCTTGCCGGGGTCGCCCTGACCGCCATTGGCGAAATCACTCGCGGGCCGCAGATCACGATTGTCGAAGCCCGCGGCCGCGAACACGAACTGGTGGCGCGGGGCTGGGACCACTTCCGGAAACGCGGTTGATTGGGTTATCGGTTGATCGGTTTATTGGTTCAATGGTACAAACCGTCGCCAGCCTTGCCTGTCATTCTGAGGCCCGCAGGGCCGAAGAATCTCACCGTTGCCGTGTGGTCCCGGCTGAGATTCTTCGCTTCGCTCAGAATGACAGAAGAACTTGTCGAACCAGTAAGCCGATAAACCGATAAACCAGTAACTAGTCAACCACGTCGTAGTAGCATTCGCCGGCGCAGGCGCGGCAGAGAGGGCGGCCGTCGCGGATGACTTCACGTCGGAAGTTGATTCCTTCGCCGCAGGCGGCGCAGACCACGCGCGGGGCTTTGTAGCCGGGCAGCTCTTCCGGCGGCAGCGCGACGCGCACCCACTGGCGGGTGAAGAGCTCGTCGTCGGGCAGCTCGCGGTAGGCGCGCCGCTGGCCTTCTTCTTTGTCGAGCTGGGGATAGAGCGCCTGCGCCTTCTGCTTGGATTCCTCGCGCGCCACGAGGCGAACAGCACGGTCGTTCTTGAGGTCAACGAAAGTGGCCGCCACCTTGCCGAAGTCTTTGAACTTGAGGGCGCGCTTGCCCAGGCGGCAGCCGGTCACCAGTTGCACAGCGTCGGTGGCGCAGCGGTCAATCTCGACGAAGGTAACCAGGCGCTTGCGCTCTTTGATGGGGTCTTCGATGCCCAGCTCTTTCAGCCCGGCCAGCGCCAGCCGTATCCCCAGAATCTGCCCGGCGCAGGTGTGCCCGTGCGCGGCCCGCGCCTCCTCAATGTAGTGCTCCAGGGTGTGCATGCTGGGCAACTATTCTACTCCGGTCGCCGTTTTTTACTGACGGGCTCAGGAAATGGCGCTGCGCAGGAGCTTCAGGGTGGCCAGCAGCAGCACCACGGCCAGAATGCGGCGCAGCCACAGGCTGCGGAAACGCTGCGCGCCGAGATAGGAGCCCACCAAACCTCCAGCGAAGGCCGCCGCCACCAGCCAGAGGAGCGCTGACCAGTCCACGGGCTTGCGGAGCAGTTGGCCGTAAAGCCCGGCGGCAGAGTTGATCCAGATGAAAGCGGCGGAAACGGCGGCGGTGCGCTTGGCGTCGGCCCACTTCATCAGGATGATGAGCGGGCTCAAGAAAATCCCCCCGCCCACGCCGATGATGCCAGAGAGAAACCCGATGCCGGCACCCACCGGCAACGTCACCCAGAGCGAGGG
>JBOGNW010000020.1:0-5109 GCA_050747425.1 Candidatus Acidiferrales bacterium | reverse complement strand
GGTCGGTGATGAGGGCGCCGCGCGGCACGACCACCTCGCCGCCGCCGGGCAGCGCCTCAATGTCCGTGGCTGTGAGCACGCGGCGCGCCATGGCTAGGGCGTCGCCGTCGGCACAACGCAGACGTCGGGCAGGTTGCGGTAGCGCTCGCCGTAATCGAGCCCGTAGCCCACTACGAACTCGTCGGGGATTTTGAAGCCGATGTAGTCCACAGGGACTTCTTTCACGCGCCGGGCGGGTTTGTCGAGCAGAGCGGCGATGCGAAGCGATTTAGGTTTGCGCGATTGCAGAATGCGAAAAAGATAGTTGAGCGTCAGCCCGGTATCGAGAATGTCTTCGACAATCAAAACATTCAGCCCTTCGATGCTCTGATCGAGGTCTTTGGTGATGCGCACTTCCCCTGAGGGCAGGCTGCCTTTGCCGTAGCTGGAGACGGCGATGAAGTCCACCGACACCGGCAGCTTCAGCTCGCGCAGCAGGTCAGCGAGAAAAATGCACGCCCCCTTCAAGATACAAATCACGTGCAGGCTGTCTCCCTTGTAGTCGCGCTCAATCTGCCGCGCCAGCACGCGTACCCGCCGGCGAATCTCACCGCCCCGCAACAACACTCTCAGCTTTTTGTCGGAGCGCGTGCGAGCCATCGGGGTCTCCCCAGAAACGAACGGAGCGGCTAACTCTAACCTTCCTCTCCCGGCAAGGCAAGCCGCCGCCTTATTCCAAATACTTGATGAACACCACCTCGTTCTGGGTCTCGTTGTAGATGAGCTCGTCCACCAGCACCTGCGCTAGCAAGAGGCCGAAGCCGCCCGGCCGGATGCCCTTCTCCTCGCGCACGCGCATGTGTTCGACGACCTGGTCGGGCGCGTGCCCGACGGCCGCATGCTCCAGCTCCTCGAAGCGAAAGCCCTTCCCGGGATCGGCGATGCGATAGAGCAGCATCCGCCGCGCCCGCAAGTAGGCAATGCGCACTTTGCGGTTGGGATCGAGCTGCCCGCCCCACTCGATGGCGTTCAGCAGCAGCTCGCGAAACGCCTGGCCGACTTTGGCGCGCACCTCGTCAGGCAGGTCCGCCTTCAAGCGCTCCAGAAACCCTTGCAGGCGGTCCACCACGTCAATCCGGCATGGCACCTCCAGCTCCACCCAGTTCGGCCGCGCCGAGAGCACCTCAATCGTCGCCGGCGCGGCGGACGCGGCCAGCGCGCTCTGCACCACTTCTACCAGCACCTCGGGATCGAACGGCTTGGCCAGGAAGCGGTAGGCCTGTTCGCGCACGGCGCGCAGTACGGTCTCCGGCGTATCGTCGGCGGTCAGCAGGATGACCTTGGGAGAGTCAGCCCGGGAGCGCAACTGCTCCAGCACCTCCAAGCCGGTCATCTCCGGCATCCAGACATCCATCACCACCAGATCGAATTTCCCGCGCTCCAGTTGCTCAAGCGCGGCCCGGCCGTTGCTCGCCGTGGTGACGGAAAAACCGGCCACCTCCAGCAGCCCGCGAATCACCTCGCGCAGGCTGGAATCGTCGTCCACCACCAAGAGGTGTGCCATCGTCTCTCCCGTCGTGAGAAGCGCTTGCCGTTACTGCTGGGACGTTGTTGTTCCCTGTGGCAGCGGCACGGTGAAGAAAAAACGGCTGCCCTGCCCGGGCGTGCTTTCTACCCAGAGGCGGCCATCGTGCTGCTGCACGATGTTCCGGCAGATAAAGAGACCCAGCCCCGTGCCTCCCCGGTTGCGGGCATCGGCCGCCTCCACCTGCTGGAAGCGCTCGAAAATCGTCTGCAACTTCTCCGCCGGGATGCCGCGGCCCTGGTCCTTGACCTCAAATACCACCTGGTCGTTCTGTCGCGTGACGCTCACCCAAACGGTCGTCCCCGCCGGCGAGAACTTGAGGGCGTTGCTGAGCAGGTTGGTCAAGGTCTGAATGAGGCGGTCGGGGTCGGCCCACAGCGGGGCCGACTGAGTGGTCAGCGAAAGAGTAATGCCGGCCTTGTCCGCCAGCGGCTGAAGGGCGTCCACGGCCCGCCGGACCAACTGGGCGGCGTCGCAGGACTGCTTGACGATATGAAACCGCCCCAGCTCCATGCGCTCGATATCGAGCACGTCGTTCATCAGGCGCACCAGGCGGTCGGTACTCTCGGTGGCAATGGTCAACATCTGCTGGCCGCGCTCGTTCAGCGTGCCGGCGTGTCCGCCGGCCAGCAGGCTGAGGGCGCCGCGGATGGCAGTAAGCGGCGTACGCAGCTCGTGGCTCACCACGGCGAGAAATTCGTCTTTCATCCGCTCCAGGGCGCGCCGGTCGGTCATGTCGAAAAGCGTGGAGCGGCTCATCAGGAAGTTGCCGGAGCTGTCCCGCACCGCGGTGGCGTTCAAGAGCACGGGTAAGGTGGTGCCGTCTTGGCGAACCATCTCGAATTCCAGATCGCGCACCCACCCCCGCTCCTTGAACACGGGAAACTTTTCCTGGAAGAGCCGCCTGCCCTCCGGCGGGATGAGGTCGGTAAAGCGTTTCTTGCCGACAATCTCCTCGCGCCCGTAGCCCAGCCAGCGCAACTCGGTGTCATTGATGCGGAGGAACACGCCATTGGCGTCGAGCGAATGGTAGCCGCAGGGGGCGTTGTTGTAGAGGTCGGCGATTTCATCGGCGTCCTTCTGAATGACTTCCGCGGCCCGCCGGCGCGCCATCAACTGGCCGATCTGGCTGCCCAGGGTGGCCATGGTTTGCAGCAGCGCTTCGTCCGGCCGGCGGATCTCGCGGCTGAAGAACTCCATGATGCCGACGGTTTCCGTTCCGATGAGCAGCGGAAACCCGAAAGCGGCGCGCAACCCCTCGCGGGCGGCAATCGGAGCCCGCGGAAAGTTCGTGTCTTCGACCACGTTGGGAATCCAGGCCGGCTGGCCGCTGGCCCACACGCGGCCCGGAAGCCCAATCCCAGGAGGAAAGGCTGTCCGCCGGCTGACGGCTTCAAACTCAACGAAAGAGACGGACGGCAGATGCCAGGTTTCCGCGCAGCGCAGCAGGTTGGCTGTCCGGTCCACATGCCAGACGGCGCCGTGCTCCCAGCCCAGATTTTCGCAAATCGCCTGAAGGATTTTTCGCAGCGCCTCGTCAAGACTGGGCGACTCCGCCAGAACGCGCGCGGTGGCGTACTGCGCCGCCAAGCGCTGCTCGGCCAGTTTGCGCTCGGTGATGTCGCGCGCAGCGCCATAAGTCAACTGCTGTTCCGTAACCGGCATCGAATTCCACAGCAGCCATTTGTAGGAACCGTCCTGACAGCGGTAGCGATTCTCGAAGGTGATGACGGGAACGCCGGTCGTCAATTGGTCGGCGGCCGCGACGGTGGGCTGGCGGTCGTCGGGATGGATGAAGTCGAGGTAGGGCCGGCTGAGGAGTTCCTGGAGGGTAAACCCCAGAGTGCGCTCCCAGGCCGGGTTCAAGCGCTTGAAGTAGCCGTCGAAGCCGGCCACGCAGAGCAGGTCGAGCGTGAGGGTGAACAGCCGGTCGAGCTCCTGGTCGGCCAGAGACCGTTCGCGCGGAGCACGAACCGCCAGCGATGCGCTGCGCCTGGTACCCGGGGGCGCTTCGCGCCGCTTCTTTTTGGTGTGTGCACGGCCCATCCCTGATTCTCCCTCGAAACACAACTTCAAGGCGGCCGGAGCAAACGGGGCGAACGCCATTATAGACCCGCCGACAAGGGGAAGACACTACTTGGTGGGCAGGCGAATTCCGTCCCGCTCCAGAGCGGCTCGTTGATGGAACGGGACTGGATGCAGTAAACTAGCTGCGAGCCCGTAGCTCAGTCGGTAGAGCATCTGCCTTTTAAGCAGAGGGTCCCGGGTTCGAGTCCCGGCGGGCTCACCAGTGTCATCAGACGGGGCAGCGCAGGCTCGGCAGGAGGACGGATGAACACGGTAGGCTGGAACCCGAGCCGCTTCGGGCTGGAGAACCACGGCCTCCGCAACCTCAAGACCGCCTATTGGAACCTGCCCACTCCCGCCCTTTACGAGCATGTGGTGCGGCGCGACGAAGCTGTTATCAGCCACCTCGGCGCGCTGGTAGCCCGCACCGGCGACCACACCGGCCGCTCCCCCAACGACAAGTTCCTGGTGCGGGAGCCTTCGAGCGAAAAAAATATCTGGTGGGGCGAAATCAACCGCCCCTTCGAGCCCGAGCACTTCGACGCCCTCTACGCCCGGCTGTGCACGCACTTGCAGGGCCGGGAGATTTTTGTTCAGGACTGTTTCGCCGGCGCCGACACTGAGTTTCGCCTGCCCATCCGCGTGCTCACCGAGCAGGCCTGGCACAGCCTGTTCGCGCGCAACCTCTTCATCCGCCCCGACTGGTCGAAAACCCAGGAGCACGTGCCCGAGTTCACCGTGCTCTCCGTTCCCAGCTTCCACGCCGAGCCGGAACTCGACGCCACGCGCTCGGGCACCTTCATCATCGTGCACTTCGGCCGCAAGCTGGTGATTATCGGCGGCACCGCCTACGCCGGCGAGATCAAGAAATCCGTCTTCACCATCCTTAACTACACCCTGCCGCTGCAATCGGTGCTTTCCATGCACTGCTCGGCCAACATCGGCGCGCGGCAAGACGTGGCGCTCTTTTTCGGCCTCTCCGGCACGGGCAAGACCACGCTCTCCACCGACCCCGAGCGGCGCATGATTGGCGACGATGAGCACGGCTGGACCGAGCGCGGCGTGTTCAACTTCGAAGGCGGCTGCTACGCCAAAGTCATCCGCCTCTCTCCGCAGGGCGAGCCGGAAATCTACGCCTGCACGCGCAAGTTCGGCACCATCCTCGAAAACGTCGCCATTGACGCCGTCACTCGCCGCATTGACCTCGACGACGATTCCCTCACCGAAAACACCCGCGCCGCCTACCCGCTCACCCACCTGGACAACATCGAGCCCTCGGGCTTAGGCAGCCACCCGAAGAATATTTTCATGCTTACCTGCGATGCTTTCGGGGTACTGCCGCCCCTAGCCCGCCTCAGTCCCGAGCAGGCCGCCTACCATTTCCTCGCCGGCTATACGGCCAAAGTAGCGGGCACGGAGCGCGGTATCATCGAGCCCAAAACCACTTTCAGCCCCTGCTTCGGCGCCCCCTTCATGGC
>JBOGNW010000019.1:0-5067 GCA_050747425.1 Candidatus Acidiferrales bacterium | reverse complement strand
TGCACGGAGGAGGAGTTTGTTCGCCTGCTTCACGACCACGACTACGACATCATTCTGGCCGACCACAGCCTGCCCACCTGGAACGGACTGGAGGCCCTGAAGAGCCTGCGCGAGCTGGGCAAAGAGACTCCGTTCATCCTGGTCACAGGCTCGCTGGGGGAAGAGAGGGCAGTGGAGTGCCTGAAAGCGGGCGCCAGCGACTATGTCTTGAAGGACCGCATTGTGCGGCTGCCTTTCGCGGTGAAACGGGCGCTGGCCGAACACCACGCGCACAGCGAGCGGAAACGCCTGGAGCAGCAGCTTCTCCAGACGCAGAAGATGGAAACGGTGGGGCGGCTGGCGGGCGGCATCGCGCACGACTTCAACAATCTGCTCAACGTCATCGGCGGCTATGCCGAGCTGCTGCGGACCAGCCTGGACCCGGACAGCCCCGCCCAGGCTCAGGTAGCGGAGATCCAGAAGGCCTCGGAACGCGCCAGTGGCTTGACCCGGCAACTGCTGGCCTTCAGCCGGCAGCAGGTGCTGGCCCCGGTGGCGCTCAGCTTGAACGCGGTGGTCGAAGGGATGCAGGAGATGGTGCGGCGCCTGATCGGGGAAGACATTGAGTTGCTCATCAATCTGGCGCCCGAGCTGGGCAGCGTCAAAACCGACCCCGGGCAGATGGAACAGGTCATCATGAATCTGGTGGTGAATGCACGGGACGCCATGCCCGAGGGCGGCCGGCTGGTGCTTCAGACCGCGAACATCGAGCTCGACGACAGCTATTGCCGCCAGCATGTCGGAGTGCAGCCCGGTCCGCACGCGCTGCTGAGCGTCAATGACACCGGGGTGGGGATGGAACAGGAAACCCTGAGCCACATCTTCGAGCCCTTTTTCACCACCAAGGACAAGAGCAAAGGGACGGGGTTGGGACTGGCGACGGTGTACGGCATTATCAAGCAAAGCGGGGGGAGCGTTTGGGCCTACAGCGAGCCCGGCAAGGGATCGATGTTCAACATTTACCTGCCGCGGGTGGACGAGCCGGCTGAGTCCATCCGGCGCGCGAGCGTGCCCGAAGGGGAGACGCGGGGCACGGAAACCCTCCTGGTGGTGGAGGATGAAGAAGGCCTGCGGCGCCTGATCTCGGAATCGCTCCGCAGCCGCGGCTATACGGTGATCACCGCCTGCGACGGCCGCGAAGCTTTCGAGCTCGCCGAAGCCAATGGCCAGCGGATTCGCTTGCTGCTCACCGACGTAGTTTTGCCACAGATGAGCGGCGGGGAAGTGGCCAGGCAACTTACCGCCCTCTACCCCACGCTGCGGGTCATTTATATGTCGGGCTACACCGACCGGGGACTGGGGGCCAACGGCGACTTGCAACCGGGACTCCACTTCCTCCAGAAGCCGTTTTCGCTGAAAGCCCTGGCGGCAAAAATTCGCGAGGTGCTGGATGCCTGACGCGCGCCGCGTCGCGGGTTCGGGTTCGCCGGCGCCCACCCGCTCCGAACCCCCCGCGCTGCGGTTGGCTTCGCCCCCGGCAGCTGAACGAAGCGCTGAGCCGGGTGGCGGGCCAACCGCAGCGTTTGCATCCGGGCGCCCACGCATCCTGATTGTAGATGACATGCCGGAAAACCTACGGCTGCTGCACAACCTGCTGGAGCCGCTGGGGTGCGAGATTGCCACCGCCACCAACGGCCGCGATGCCCTGGCGCAGGTCGAAGCCGCCCCCCCCGATTTGATGTTGCTTGATGTTGTAATGCCACATTTGAACGGCCTGGCGGTCTGCGAGCAGCTCAAAGCCGATCCGGCCACGCGCTTCATTCCCATCGTGATGATTACCGGCCTGCACGGCGAGCAGGAAAAAATCCGGGCCATCGAGGCCGGCGCGGATGACTTCTTAAACAAGCCGTTCAGCCGCGCCGAGCTGCTGGCGCGGGCCAAAGCGCTATTGCGGCTGAAGCGCTACACAGACGAGCTGGAATACTGCGAGAGCGCTCTGCTGGCGCTGGGGCGGGCGGTGGAATCGCGCGACCCGCATACCGGCGACCACTGCGAGCGGCTGGCAAGCATGGGCGTGCGGCTGGGCGAGGAGCTGGCGCTCTCGGCGGATTCGCTGCCAGCCCTGCGCCGCGGCGGCTACCTGCACGACATCGGCAAAGTGGCCATCCCCGACCACGTGCTGCTGAAACCGGCGCGGCTGACGGAAGAGGAGTGGGGGCTGATGCGCCGGCACACGACCATTGGCGAGGACATCTGCCGCCCGTTACGCACCTTTGCGCCTGTGCTTCCGATTATCCGCTCCCACCACGAGCGTTTCAACGGCTCCGGTTACCCCGACGGGCTGAAAGGGGAGGCCATCCCGCTGCTGGCGCGGGTGCTGCAAACCGTGGACGTCTACGACGCCTTGCGCACCGCGCGCCCCTATAAGCAAGCGTTCAGCGCTGAGGCGGCTCTCGAGCAGATGGGCCGCGAAGCCGCCCAGGGCTGGCTCGACCCGGCACTGTTTGAGCTTTTCGCCCGCACCCACGAGGGAATTGTCGCCGAGTCCTGGCCCGCGAGGTAATCCGACCTAGAGTCCGGCCCGTCAGGGAAGAAGTGGTGGACCAGACCGACGCGAGTTGGAACCGGATGGTCCGCTGGCTCAGGCTCGTCGAGGGAGTTCGGAAGGCGGCATGAGCAAGGAGTCAAGAACTTACAGAGTTCTGGGCGCCTTGCGCTTGGGTCTGTAAACACAGCGGCGTCACACAAGACCGATTTTCGCGCCGGAGGTGTCGACTTCCACTGCAGCGCCGTTTGTCCCAACTTCTACCTACTTCCATCAACCATCAGGAAGTTGACCTCAGGTTATTGACATACATAGAACAACAATGTACAAAACTTCTACGTATGGACATGGGTAAGGACCTGGTTGCTGCTTCCGCCACGCCGCTTGTGCTTGCGATCCTTGCCGAAGGCGACAGTTACGGCTACGCCATCATCAAGCGGGTGGCGGAGTTGTCAGGCGGGCACCTGCAGTGGGCCGACGGCATGCTCTATCCCGTGCTGCACCGGCTTGAACGTCAAGGTCTGGTCGCGGCGAAGTGGAGCGGGGCGGAAAGCAGCCGTCGGCGCAAGTACTACCGGATCACCAGAGAGGGCCGGGCGCAGCTGGCAGCCCAGCGGCAGCAGTGGCAGGTCGTGGACGACACCCTCCGGGGTATCTGGATGAAGGTGTGCACGGCATGACGACCTTCGCCGATCGAGCGCTCGAGGAGCAGATCGCGCAGTGGCGGGCGTACCTACGCCGCCGACAGGCCATTCACGGCTCCGACGTGGAGGAGCTCGAGGGACATCTGCGCGACCAGCTGGTGGCGCTCACCGAGGCCGGCCTGACAGGTGATGAAGCTTTCCTCGTCGCGGTCAAGCGCATGGGCAGTCTCGATGCGTTGTCACGCGAGTTCGCACGCGCGCACTCCGAGCGGCTGTGGAAGCAGCTGGTCATCACCCCCGACGCCGCCGACGAGTCGGGGAAGGCCACACGCACCGAAACTCTCGTCGTCCTGAGCCTCGCCGTCGCCGCGGCGTTGGCCATCAAAGTGCCGGCGCTGTTCGGTCTTCGGCTCGGCGGTGGTGACCAGCCGTTCTACGCCCGGAACGCCAGCCTGTTCGTGTTGCCTCTGCTCACGGTCTACTTAGTCTGGAAGCGCGGGTCGGACGTTGTAAGCGGCTTCTGGCTGGCGCTGCCCTTCGCGGCCGGAGCTGTGTTCGCCAACGTCTTCCCGTTCCGCACGGGCAGCGACACTGAGGTGCTGACCGCTCTGCACTTGCCAATCGCCCTCTGGTTGGCCGTCGGCTTCGCGTACGTCCGAAGCCGCTGGTTCGCCGACGGGGGGCGCATGGACTTCGTGCGGTTCTCGGGGGAGCTGGTCATCTACTACGTGCTCATTGCGCTCGGCGGGGGCGTCCTCACCGGCTTTACGATGATGATGTTCGACTCTATCGAGATGAACGCTGAGTGGCTGGCAGAGGGCTGGCTGATCCCTTGCGGGGCAATGGGGGCCGTCATCATTGGATCCTGGCTCGTCGAGGCGAAGCAAAGTGTCATCGAGAACATGGCACCGGTGCTGACCAGGCTGTTCACACCGCTGTTCACAGTTCTCCTCCTGGTGTTTCTGGCCACGATGGCGTGGACAGGCAGCCCCATCAACGTGAAGCGGGAGGTACTGATCGGGTTCGATCTGCTGCTGGTGCTGGTCGTTGGCCTGGTGCTTTATGCCGTCTCCGCGCGCGACCCGCAGTCACCGCCCGACTTCTTCGACGGCCTGCAGCTGCTGCTGGTGGTCAGCGCGCTCGTGGTCGATGCGGTGGCGCTCGCCGCGATCGCAGCCCGCATCTCCGAGTTTGGCTTCACCCCCAACCGAGTGGCGGCTCTCGGCGAGAATCTCATTCTGCTCGTCAACCTGGCGTGGTCGGCGTGGCTCTATGCACGCTTCCTGCGTCACCGGGGCTCGTTTGCCGCCCTGGAGCGATGGCAGATCGCGTATCTGCCCGTGTACGCCGTATGGGCGGCGTTGGTGGTTGTCATGTTCCCACCAGTGTTCGGCTACCGTTGATGCACCCCTACGGGCGCCTCACCGGGCGGAGCGTCCTGACTAGGGTCTGTGCGCAAAGGCTCCGGGCACTCGCCACTCGACGAGTGGTGAAATGCGCCCGATCGACTCGGCGCGACCGCCCTGGCCCGCGAAGTAATCCTACGCGGAACATCCTGGAAGCAAGCGCGTCAGGGAAGTGGTGGTGGACCTGGCGGGATTCGAACCCGCGACCTCTTCGATGCCATCGAAGCGCGCTCCCAACTGCGCCACAGGCCCACCGAGGTGCGAACTATTCTCCCGGATGGGCGGCAGAATTGTCAACGAACGCGTGAGAACGTCAAATCGAGGTGGGATGGGCCGCGGCTTCCTTGACTTGAGCGCAGGCCTTGCTTAAACTGTTTTTTCTGGAGTCGCGCCGCAAGGCTGCCCGAGGAAAAACAGGCTCTTTTGTCCGCACGCCTTCATTCCCGATTTCTCCTGGCTTCGCTCACCTTCTTGGTGGCGGTATTCCCGGCCG
>JBOGNW010000018.1:0-4658 GCA_050747425.1 Candidatus Acidiferrales bacterium | reverse complement strand
CACTATGACCATCTGGGCATGGGCAAGCCGGTGAACGACGACGCCATTTACAACGGCGCGGCAGACAACGCTATCGGCGTGGCGGCGTTGCTGGGGATTGCCGACGCGATGACGCGCCTGCCGGGCGGGTCGGGGCGCACGCAGGTGTTCGCCGCCGTGGCGGCGGAAGAGGCGGGCCTGCTGGGTTCTGCTTACTATGCGCGCCATCCCGTTTTTCCCCCGGGGCAGACGGTCGCCAACATCAACATGGACGGGCTCAATCAGTGGGGGCCGACGCGCGACATCGTCCAGGTGGGCAGCGGCAAGTCGGAGCTCGACGAGGTGGCCGAGCTGGTGGCGCGCCGGCAAAACTTGAAGCTGCTGCCCGACCAGTTCCCCGAGAAGGGTTTCTTCTATCGCAGCGACCAGTTCAGCCTGGCCAAGATCGGCATCCCGGCGCTCTACTTCGACAACGGGCTCGACGTCGCCGGGAAGCCCGCCGGCTACGGCAAGCAGAAGTTCGAGGAGTACACGGCCCGGGACTACCACCAACCGAGCGACGAAATCAAACCCGACTGGGACTGGGGTGGCGCCGAACAGATGGCGCGCTACATTTATGAAGTCGGCTGGTACTGCGCCAACTGGGCGCGGGATTTCGACTGGTACAAGAACGCCGAGTTTCGCGCCGCGCGCCTGGAATCGCAGAAGAAAGCCAAGAAATAGCTCAGAGGATCTCTTCGATTTCAGGCAGGATGGTGAGGTGGGAGTAGTCGTAGCCGTTGATGGTGTAGACGCTCGCCGCTTCGGGCGCGCGCGTGAGCTGGAAGAAGCGGCTGATCTGGTAGTCCTCTTCGTAGGCGGAAAGTTCGCGTTCCAGCACCTCGCGTGACAAGCCGAGTTCGGAGAGAGGAATCGAGCGGCCGTAGCCGCCGGCACGTTGCCGGTAAAGCTCGACCAGCTCTTTGAGAGTCATCGCGGTGGGGTGGCTTCGGGCTGCGGCGCGGCGTGGCGCCGGAGTAGCTCTGGCAAGATAGCCGTGAAGCGGGAGCGGGGCATCACTTCTTCGCAGCCGGCGGCCTCGGCGGCTCTCATCAACTCCACCTGCACGTGCGAGAAGAAACCCACCACGGGAATTTGTGCCAGCTCTTTGTCCGCCTTGAGCCGGCCAATCAGTTCCACGGCGCTGGCGGACGTGGTGTTGAGGTCAACGATGACGAGGGCGGGTTTCTGCCGCCGCAGGCTCTCCGGCTGCACATCCGCAGCGTGCACTGTAACTATTTCGACCCCGACTTGCCGCGCGGTGGCCTGAAGCTTCCCCACAAAGAAAAGATCGTCTACGACGGCCACTACGCCGGGCATTCGTCCTCCAAGCGGGCGGCTAGGCGGATTCCGAGGCGGGTGGCGAGGAGTCGGGTTCCGACTTCGCGTGAGTTTCTTCGCACCGGCCTTTTCTCCAGCCGTGACGGAAAGCCTCGGCCAAGGTCTCGGCGCCCGGGCCGAGCTTCTCCCGCAACTCCGCTAAGTCGCGGGCGATGATCCCGGAAGCGTGGCCCAGGAATTCCGCCATTTCCTTGAGTGTTTCGCTTACGGTTGTGCCTCCTCAGCCGGCGCGCGGCCCTGACTCGCCGCGCCCTTTGACGCGGTCATAGGCGGTGACGTCGTTGGTGGTGCCAATAGAGTCGTTGTAGAAACTGGGGACGCCGAGCGCGGCGCGGAGCTCCTGGCTGAACAGGTGCAACGCCTTCAACTGCTCGGAGGACACCGGGCGGCGTCCCGACACGTCGGGACTCCACGGCTCGTCGGTGGCTTCGCCGAAGAGCCAGAACTTCTGGTAGCCGGCGTCCCACAAGCGCCCGATTTCGGCGCGGAAAACGTAGCCGGGCGCTTGCGCTAGCTTCAGTTGACCGTTGGTCTGTCGTTCGAGCAGAGCGGCGCAGTTGTGCTTCATCACCCGGATGCGCTCCGGCTGGCTCGAGACCGTGGTGCACTCGAAGCCGGCCTGGCGCAGCGTCTCCAGCGCACTCCCCGGGAAGCTTTGCTCAATCAGGGGGCGCTTCACGATACGGTCAGTCTAACCAAACACGGAAGCTACAAGCAAGTCGTTGACCGTCAGAGGAACTCGCTGGCAACAAAACTATAGAACTGAGGGTCTTTCCAATAGCTGAGGTGGGCCAGGCCCCAGATGATGTAAGGCCGCCACCGCTGCTGGTCCACCTGATAGAAATCCAACTTGCCACTCGCGGGGTCCATGGGTGCCCAGACGTTGAGCCAGCGAAAGTCTTCTCCCAGGCGGGTAAAGGCCGAGGCTCCGCTTCCAGGAGCGTCGGGAGGCGAGTAGGTGAAAGTGAGCTCGCCGTAGGTTCGGCCCGACCGTTGCTTCCGGAACGAATGCAGGAAAGATAGAATCTGGGCGCGCACAGCCTGGTCGGCCTGCACTTGCTCGCGGAAGAAATAATAGACCTTGTCGAGCGGAGAGCCAAAAGTCACCAGCCCTTTGACCTTTTGCAAGTGTGCGCGGGTCAGGGTGGTGGCCGCGCCCGGCTCGGTGGCCTCGGCCGACGCCCACACCTGCGAAAGCAGACGGTTCAGCGTGTCGTAGGCAATCACACTGCCGAGAGAGTGTCCGGCCAAGATGACTTGATCGAATCGTCTCTCCTCGTCCAGCAAGAGACGGGACACCGCCTGGGTCGAGGATTGCAGGATGGCCGAACGTGCTTTGTAGTTGCTCGATTTAGCATCGGCGGTTACATAGACGACCACATCTCCCACATAACCCACCAGAACACGGCGGAGAAACCAGAGCAAACCGGCTGCCCCTAGGATCCCCATCATCCGCGGGTCGGTGAGCGCTCCTAGGTAGGCCCAGGCGTCCACGTCCCAAGTGGTGGCAATCCACAGCCCGGCGAGGAAAAAAACAACTGCGGAGACGGCTGCCATAGCCAGCCAGGATTTTTCGGCTGTACGCTGGATGCTGGTCGTGCGCCGGGGTTGCCAGTGCCCCAATTCCCTGACGATAGAGGCCAGCAGCAGCACAGCCATTAGCCAACACACCGTGATGCCGCCCAGCGCTAGCACGTGGGTTTCTTTTTTCCACAACTCCGCGAGCTCTTGGTAGGCGGGCGAAAGAGAAGGCAAACCGAGAGTCAGCAAGACGGCCACAACGGCCAAGACCAGGGCCAGCGGAACGTAGAGGAAAGCCGCTCGTACGATTTCGCGCAGAAAGAGGCCGGCAACGCTCCTGAGGCCTTCTTTCCGGGCCTCCAGCAACATTTGCAGGTTGTTGCTCAGGTATCGCAAAGGACTCAACGCGGTGCGAATCAGCCAGGTGAGGACTTGGCGGTCGGTGACCTTGCCCTCGGTGTAGGGCGCCCAGTAGAACTCGAACAAACTCAGGCGACGCAGGCCGTTCGCGGTAGCAGACTCGGCGAATTCTAGGTGGATGGCTATTTCTGTCCAGCTCTCGTGCCGAATTCGCTCCGGGCGCAGGAGGGGTCTAGCTCCCTGACTTGAGAAATGGCGCGCCAGTCCTTGGGCGAAACTGTCCAGAGTTTCGTAGGGGTTTTGTTCGCCGATGCCGTGGATGACCAGAATGGCCGTGTTGCCAGTTGGGTGCTGCATCGTGGCTCTACAGTGCGTCCAGTCTAGCGAAATTCGGAACGCGCAAGCAAGCCCAAGAATCACATAGAGGCATAGGGGGCGCAGAGGAAACGCAGAGACGATTTAGTAGAATGATGTTGTACCTCTATGAAGCCGACGGAAAAGGGTGAGCTCGCGGCGCAGGCGGCGGCCAGTGCGTCGCTCCTTGAGCGCATCGGCAACACGCCGCTCATTCGTCTCGGGCGGCTGGGGCGCGACTTCCCAAACGTCGAGTTCTACGCCAAGGCGGAGTGGTTCAACCCGGGCGGGTCGGTCAAGGACCGCGCGGCGCTGAATATGATTCTCGAAGGCGAGCGCTCGGGGAAACTCACCCCGGGAAAGATTATTCTCGATGCCACTTCCGGCAACACCGGCATCGCTTACGCCATGATCGGCGCGGCGCGCGGCTACAAGGTTCGCCTGTGCCTGCCGGCCAGCGCCAGCCAGGAACGGAAGCGCATCCTGGCGGCCTATGGCGCCGAGCTTATCTTCACTGACGCTGCCGACGGCTCTGACGGCGCCATCCGCCACTGCCGCGAGCTTTACGCGCGCCAGCCCGAGCTTTATTTCTACCCCGACCAGTACTCGAACCCGGCCAACTGGCAGGCGCACTACCGGGGCACAGCCAGGGAAATCTGGGAGCAGACCGGCGGTCGTGTGACGCACTTCGTCGCCGGGCTCGGCACCAGCGGCACTTTTGTCGGCACGGCAAGGCGGCTGAAAGAATTGAACCCGAAGATTCGCTGCATTTCTCTCCAACCCGACAGTCCTTTTCACGGCCTCGAAGGGTTGAAGCACATGGCTACCGCCATCGTGCCCACCATCTACGACCCGGCGCTGGCCGACGAAGACCTCGCGGTGCGCACCGAAGACGCCTATCGGATGGTGAAGCGGCTGGCGCGGGAAGAGGGTTTGCTCGCCGGGGTTTCTTCCGGCGCGGCGCTGTGGGGCGCAATGGAAGTAGCGGGCAGGATTCGACGGGATCAAATGGAGTGGTGGTCATGATCTTCCCCGACAGCGGAGACAAATATCTAAGTGAACGC
>JBOGNW010000017.1:0-2581 GCA_050747425.1 Candidatus Acidiferrales bacterium | reverse complement strand
AGGACAAACAGCAATGTCTGCGCTGGCAATCGGCTTTGCGGGGGAGCGGTTTCAGTGATTTATGAGGCGGGCTCCCAGTGGCCGGGGCCACTGGGCTGAGCGAGTTCCGGGTTGAGCGCGGGCAGGCTGGAATGCCTGCCCCACCAAGTCGGTGGTGGCCTCCCCTTGGCTGGAGCCACCCTTCGATGAGCTCCCTTCCGCTTGCTGCCTTCGGCTCCGCTCCCTTCGACTCGCTGCGACAGGGTCTCCGCTTCGCTCCGACAGGGCAGGCGGAATGACAGCTATGTGTCATGCACTAGGGGGCGGGGGCTAGTCGGGGAAGTTCATGCGGCGCAGGAGTTGCTGAAAGCGCGGGTCGTGGCGCAGAGTGTCGAAAGCAGCGTCCACTTTGAGCCAGACCATCCAGCCGCCGCGGGCGGCGTAGTCCTTTTCCAGCCATTCGAGAGCCTGGTCTTTCTCCGCCAGCGCCGCATACACTGCTGCCAGGCGATAGGGCGGGACAACAGTAGGGAAGCGCGTGAAAGGCTTCCTGGCTCCTTCGATCAGTTCCTTGAGAAGCTTCAGGGCTTCCTCACGGCGGCCGGCCAACGCATATCCGTAGGCGAGCGCTGCGACCGCGCTCGCATTGCGGTCAGCCGCCCCCTTCTCCAGTTCCGCTAAGGCATCAGTCGACTGGCCCTTCTGCGCGCGGGCCAAGCCCACATACACGCGGGCGGTTTGATTGGCAGGATTGGCTGCCAGGATTTTCTGATAGTTCTCGATCGCTTCGTCGTATCGGCGTGCCCAAAAGGAGACCAGCCCGAGCGTCGAGTAGGCCGGCGAGGGATTCGATTCCAGTGCTTGCGAGCGCCGGACGGCGGCGAGCGCCTCCTCGAATCGCCCCAGCGAGGCGCAGAAGCGCGCATAGAAGCGCTGGGCCGCCGCCTCGCGGGGATTGAGCTCGAGCGCGCGTCGGAATTCGCGCTCCGCGCCCGCCCAGTCCCACTCGAACTGATAATAGGCAGCCGCCAGCCACAGATGGCCGCCGGCCAGGTGGTCGCCGTTCTCGAGAGCCTTCTGGGCGGCGGCCTTGACACGGGGGAAGGCTTCCTTGGCCTCCGCTCCTCCAAAACTGGCCAGCATGTTGTAGGCCTGCGCCACACCGTACTGAGCGGGGGCGTACTTCGGGTCTTTGGTGGCCGCCTGGTCGAGGTACTTGATGGCCTCGCGGATTTTTTCGGCGCGCGCTTTGGAGTCTTCGGTCCGCCCTGCCTGGTTGAGGGTGTCGCGACCGAGCATAAAAAGCTGAAGAACTTCGGGGCGGGGGACGTAGGCGGTGGGGGCCGGCTGAGCCGGCGGCGACTGGGCTTGTGCTGCCGCGCCGCACACGACAGCCAGGAGAAGACCGGCGAGTTGGCCTCGGCGAGGCTTCATCCTAGGGCAGGGGAATTCTATAGAGGTTGCGGTGGACCGATTTCTGCGTGAAAGCGTAGACCGAGGGATGGGGGCCGGGAGTGATTTCGCTGCGCTCGATGACCTGCGCTACCGGCAAGCGGGCCAGGTCGCGACGAGACTGGAGCCCACCGGGAGGCAGCGCGGGAAACGGCTTTCCTGGCTGCACGCGCAACACGAAGGTTTCCCCTTCCCTGCCCATGAGGCGAGAAGAAATATAGAGGAAGGCGCCATCGCGCGACCAGCGGACGATACAGTCATCACAAATGCGCATGCGTGGCCCGCCCGCCAAGGGAAAGGCCACCAGTGGGATGCCCGTTTGTTCGCCCGGCACCTCGACGTGCGCCAGCACCCACTTTCCATCCGGCGAGGCGCCGGCCAAGAAAATGATCGGGTCGGAAACGACCTTCTCACGTTCGGTGCTGTCCTTCTTCGGCCGGTAGATGAAATTCTGGTTGCCTTCGGAGTCCTGAAAGAAGAGTTCGCCGCTAGGAGCGAAGATCGGGTATTTGGCCACGGAGGACGGGACCTCTTGGGGCGGGTAACGGAGATCGAGGGGCGCGCGCCAGAGCTGCGAGCGGCCTTGCGCATCAAGCGCCGTGAAGGCGACCCACTTGTCATCGGGGGAAATATCGTAGTTGGTCATCAAGAAGCCGGGCAGGACGCGTTCGTTGCGGCCGGATTCGAGGTCGGCCACCCACAGCTCGCCGGAGACGAAGGCCCGGGAGACCCCCTGGCGCAGGTAGTAGAGCTTCCGGCCGTCGAGGGAAAAATAAGCATAGAACGCAACCCATCCGGCGACCACGGCAGAGCCTTCGGAGGAGAGCTGGCGCTCGCCGTTGCCGTCGTGAATCCACAAGGTGCTCTGCTGTGTGCCGACCGAGGCGATGAGCGAACGCCCGTCGGGGGCGACGGCGAGGCCTTCTTCTTCAGTAGGCCCAAAGGTAATCTGTTCGGGCTTTCCATCGGGAAAACGTTGCCTCCAGACGTGGAAGGCCCCGCCAGCGTCCGAGCTGAAGTACATCCACCGGCCATCGGGCGACCAGGCGGCGGAGGTGCATTTGGCGCCGGCTGGGCCGACAGAGGCGCCGGACGAGCTGGCGTCAAAAGGCACCAGCCGGCAGGGCAACCAGCCGACGTTGTCCATCTC
>JBOGNW010000016.1:0-3139 GCA_050747425.1 Candidatus Acidiferrales bacterium | reverse complement strand
GTTCAACACCGTCCTGTGGAACGATCTCGAGACCAGCGGCATTCTGGAAATGGTCAGCCCGAGCTTCATGCCCCTCTCCGTGCCCATGCGCCCGGAGCAATTGCAGCACGCTGACTGGGCCAACCCTCCCACCAGCGCCCATATGGTGGCTTTCGGCAACCTGCGCTCAGGTGACAGCCAGTTGCTGGTAGATGCCTGGCTGATGGACGTGCACAACCCGCAGGCGCCACCGGTGATTGCCAAGCGCTACCGGGGCGAGCTGACCGAAGACCAGGCGCGGCAATTAGCGCACCAGTTCGCCGACGAAATCATCGAGCGCTTGAGCGGCGGCCAGCCCGGCATCGCCCAGAGCCGGATTGCCTTCGTCAGCAACCGCACCGGAAGCAAAGAAATCTGGGCGATGGATTACGACGGCTACAACCAGCGCCAACTGACGCATTCGGGCTTCCTTTGCCTGACTCCCCGCTGGTCGCCGGACGGCTCACAAATTGCCTACACCACCTACGAAGAGGGCGGCCGCTCCGGTGTGCCGCGGGTGCGGATTCATCTCCATTCCCTCATCATGAACCGGCGGGTGGCCTTTCCCGCCTACGAGGGCACCACCACCACGCCCTCGTGGTCCCCGGACGGAAACCAGCTCGCCTTTTCCTCCAGCCTCAGCGGCGACCCGGAGATTTATGCCGTGGGGCGCGACGGCAGCGGGCTGAGCCGCCTGACGCAATCGCGCGGGGTGGACATCTCCCCCGCCTGGAACCCGCGCACCGGACAGCAGATTGCCTTTGTGTCCGACCGCAGCGGCTCGCCGCAGATTTATCTGATGGATGCCGACGGAACCAGCGTCGAGCGGTTGACGAGCGGCGAGGGCTATGCGGTCTCGCCCTCGTGGTCGCCGAACGGACAACTGCTGGCTTTTTCCTGGCAGCACAACGGCGGCAACTTCGACCTCTACGTGATGGATGTGGCCACGCGCCAGGTGGTGCAGTTGACTCAAGACAGTGGCCGCAACGAGCAACCCTCCTGGGCGCCCGACGGTCGCCACCTGGCGTTCGAATCCACCCGCAGCGGGCGCCCGCAAATCTGGATCGTGCTGGCCGACGGCACGGGCGCGCGGCAACTGACCTTCGAGCGGTCGAACACCGCGCCCAACTGGTCGTGGCGCTAGAGCTTTTGGGGCCGACAATTTCGATTGCGCTCTCGGGCGGCGATAGTATGATGAGGCCCGGGAGTGAAGATCAGGAACAAGACAACGCGGAGGTGAATTGATGAGGGGAGGGCGTGAGATGCGTTGGTACGGGTTGGTACTGCTGTCGCTGTTGTTGCTGGTTACCGCCAGCGGGTGCAAGAAGAAACCCCCTCTAGCCGCGCCGCCGCCTCCGCCGGCTCCGCCGTCTCCCACCGCCCCCACGGCCACCCTGCGGGCTACGCCGAGCGTGATCGACCAAGGCCAATCCAGCACCCTCTCTTGGAATTCCAGCAACGCCACCGAGTTGACGATTGATCCCAGCCTCGGCGCCGTCGCGCCCCAGGGCTCGACCTCGGTGCAACCCGACCGCTCCACCACTTACACCCTGGTCGCCAAAGGCCCCGGCGGCTCGGCTGAAGCCAGTGCCCGCGTCACCGTCAACGCGCCCACCGCGGCCCCGGCCCCCGTACGGCAGATGCCGATGGAGCAGGCCTTCGCCAACCGCGTCCGCGACGCTTATTTCGATTATGACAAGTCCGAGATCCGTCCCGACGCGCGGGTAGCCTTGACGCAAACCGCCGAGTTCATGCGGCAGTACACCGAGGCGCGCGTGCTGGTCGAGGGCCACTGCGACGAGCGCGGCTCCACCGAATACAACCTCAGCCTGGGCGACCGCCGCGCCGCCGCCGTCAAAGACTATTTGACTTCACTGGGAATTGACGCCCGCAGAATCCAGACCGTCAGTTACGGCAAGGAGCGGCCGTTCTGTTTCGAGTCCACCGAGGAGTGCTGGCAGACGAACCGCCGCGGCCATTTTGTTCTTTTGCCTTAGCCTCGCGGGAGTCGGGTGGGAAGGAGGCACGAACCGTGAGGAAAGCACTACTACCCTTCGCTGTTGCAGTCGTGGCCGTCGGATTTCTCTGGCCGGCGGCCGGGCAGGCCCAGAAGCGAGAAACCATCGAGCTGCAGCGCGACGTGGCGTTGCTGCGCGACCAGGTCCGGGAACTCCAGCGCAGCCATGAAGAGAATACCGCTGTCCTCAAAACTCTGCTGGAACAAACCGTGGATGCGGTCAACCGCATGCAGCGCGCCGTGGCCAGCGTGGAAAAGAACGTCCAGGAAGCCCAGGCCAACACCAACCTCCAAGTGGACGCGTTGAGCACGCAGGTGCAGTCGCTGCGCGACACGGTGGACGAGCTGCGGGCGCGCCTGGGGCAGATTTCTCAGCAGGTCGAGGAAACCCGCGGCGTGCTGGAAAGCGTGGACGCCCGCCTGGCTCCGCTCGGCCCGGGTGAGCCCACGCCAGCGGGCGCCGGGACGCCCGCCGCCCCCGGCCCGCAGGCGCCCCCCTCGGCTGATGTGCTTTACTCCACTGCGCTCCGTGACTTTATCGGCGGCAAGTACGACCTGGCCCGGCAGGAGTTCGCCGACTATCTGAAGTACTACAGCCGCACGCAACTGGCCGGCAACGCCCAGTTCTACATCGCCGACACCTACTACCACGAGAAAGACTACCAGCGCGCCATCAGCGAATACGACAAAGTGTTCGAGAGCTTTCCCAACAGCTACAAGATTGCCGCCGCCCAACTCAAGAAAGCTTACGCCCTGCTGGAACTCGACCAGCGCCAGGCCGGCGTGCAAATCCTGCGCACCCTGATGCAAAAGTTTCCCGGGACCGAAGAAGCCAAGTGGGCCGAGGCGCGCCTGGAGCGCCTGGGAGAAAAAACCGCTCCCTAGCAGGCCCGCGGGCCAGGAAAGGGAAGGTGCCCATGGTGAACAAGGTCATTCTCATTGGTCGCCTGGGGCGCGACCCGGAAATGCGCTTCACGGGGGGCGGCACGCCCGTCTGCAACTTCAGCCTGGCGACCGACGAGAGCTACACCGACAAGAGCGGCCAGCGACAAAAGCGCACCGAGTGGCACAACATCGTAGCCTGGGCCAAGTTGGCCGAGCAGT
>JBOGNW010000015.1:0-3999 GCA_050747425.1 Candidatus Acidiferrales bacterium | reverse complement strand
CGCTGCGGCGTGACGGGGCTCCGCCCCACCTTCGGCCGCGTCAGCCGCCACGGAGCTATGGCGCTTGCTTGGAGTATGGACAAAATCGGCCCCATCGCTCGCAGCGTCGAAGACTGCGCTTTGGTTTTCGGCGCCATCCACGGCCCCGACGGCCTCGACCCCTCGGCTGTGGACCGGCCCTTTCGCTGGCCCCCGTTTCCTCGCGGCCGCGATGTGCGCTCGCTGCGCATCGGCTTCCTCCAGGCGCTCTTCGAAGAAGACCGCACCAAGAAGCTGGAGAAAGAGGAGGAAAAGGCCCGGGCGCGCGAGGCGCAGGAGTTCGACCTCCGTGCGCTCAAGACCCTGCGCGAGATGGGCGTCGAGCTGATTCCCCTCAAGCTCTCCGACCGCTTGCCCGTGGGCGCGCTCGATCTCATCCTGGCCGCAGAAGCCGCCGCCGCCTTCGACGAACTGACCCGCTCCGGCCGCGACGACCTGCTCGTCCGCCAGGTTGAGGACGCCTGGCCCAACGTCTTCCGCCAGGGGCAGCTAATCCCCGCCGTCGAGTACATCCGCGCCAACCGCATACGTGCCCTAAGTATGCAGGAAATGCGTGCGATGTTGTCCGAAGTGGACGCTTACATCGCCCCCTCCTCCGGCGGCGACCACCTCCTCCTCACCAATCTGACCGGGCACCCGGCTGTGGTCGTGCCCAACGGCTTCCGCTCGAGCGACGCCACGCCCACCAGCATTACTTTTATGGGGAAGCTCTACGGCGAAAGCGACGTGCTGGCGCTGGCCCACGCTTACCAGCTGGCCACCGACTTCCACCGCCGCCGCCCGCCCCTCACGCCACTAAGCTAGCGGGTTATTCGAAGCGCTCGCCGCTGCGAACGTGCAGGCCGTTGATGAAGTCGGCGGCAGCGAGGCGCTTGCGGTCGGCGGGTTGCAGTTCTTCTAGACGCAGCCACGTGCCACGGCCACAAACAACGTAGAGCGCGGTTTTTTCCACCAGCAGCGTCGCCGCAGCGGGTGCGCTCACCACGCTCTTCGGTGCTCCGACAGGTTTCGCCCACCACAGGTGCACGAGCTTGCCGCGAAAGCTAGTGTAAGCGCCCGGCCACGGCATGAGCCCGCGGATGCGGTTATGAATCTCATCCGCGCCAAGCGACCAGTCGAGGCGTCCGTCCTCGCGCTTGAGGAGCGGGGCCGAGGAGGCCTGCGAGGAGGTCTGCGGCTGGGGAGTAAGCGTGCCGGCTTCGAGTTGCCGTAGAGTTTCCACGACCAAGCCGGCGCCACGCTCGGCGAGGCGGGCGGCCAGAGTCGGCGCGGTGTCGTCCTCGCCGATGGGTTCTTCAGCTTGCAAAAGTATGGGCCCGGTATCGAGCCCGGCCTCGAGCCGGATAGTGGTGACGCCGGTGCGGGTTTCGCCGCGAATCAGCGCCCACTGCACGGGCGCGGCGCCGCGGTAGCGGGGCAGGAGCGAGGCATGCAGGTTGATCCACCCGTGGCGGGGAACCGCCAGCAGCTCAGCAGGGATAATTTGCCCGTAGCCGACGACGATGACGGCGTCGGGCTGGTAGCGGGCCACGAGCGCGCGCCCAGCGTCGCCTTTGATTTTCTCCGGCTGCTCGAGGGGCAGGCGCAGCTCGAGCGCAGCGCTTTTCACTGCCGAGGGCGCGAGCGCGAGGCCGCGGCCCTTGGGGCGGTCGGGTCGAGTAACAACCGCCGCTAGCTCGAACCCTTCGGCCGCAAGCCGCCGCAAGGTGGGGACAGCGAATTCGGGCGTGCCGCAAAAAAGGAGCCGCATCGGGGAAGGTTTACCATAGAGGACACCCTTCGACTAGGCTCCCTTCGACTCGCTGCGCTCGCTCAGGGTCTGCGCTTCGCTCCGACGGGGCAGGCCCTTCGAGAGACTCAGGGTCTCCGCTTTGCTTCGACGGGGCAGGCAGAGAACAGAGGCAGAAGAAAACAGGTCCCGCAGCGGCGGCTACCACTCGCCGGCGCGGACCAGCTTGCGCACTTTGCGCCGAATGCTGTCCCGCTTGAGCATGGAGAGATGACTGATAAACAGCTTGCCTTGGAGGTGGTCGATTTCGTGGCAGAAGGCGCGGGCCAGCAGGTCTTCGCGAGTTAACGTGAAGGAGCGGCCGGTGATGTCCTGGGCGCGCACGGTGACGCGCCGCGGTCGGCGCACTTCGGCGTGGAAGCCAGGCAGGCTCAGGCAGCCTTCTTCCTCCCGCTGTGTGCCATCGATAGCGAGAATTTCCGGATTGGCGAACACCAGGCGCGCCTGCGGGTCTTTGCCCGAGGTGGTATCGATCACCGCCAGTTGCAGCGAAAGCCCGATCTGTGGCGCCGCCAGCCCGACGCCCTGAGCGGCGTACATGGACTCGAACATGTCTTCGACGAGCTGGCGGAGTTTCTCGTCGAACTCTGTGACCGGCGCGGCCACCTCCTCCAGCACCCCCGCCCCATATTTAACGATTGGATAGATCACTTTCGAAACCACGGATGCACACGGATACACACGGATTCTTTGCTCCTACACCACCAGCCGTCGGTGCTGCAGCCTAGGCTTGCCAAAGTTCAGCAGCAAGCCGACCCGGATACCTGTTGCCTTCAGGTAATTAAGAAGTTGTGCTTCGTGTATGGCATCGAAAGTACTAACAGCCTTGCATTCGATGATGACGCGACCCTCGACAATCAAGTCTGCCTGATACTCACCAACGACAATCCCATCGTAGCGAACCTGCATGGGTTTCTGTCTTTCAACTTTAAGTCCCATACGCGATAGTTCAACGCCGAGTGCGTTCTCGTACACTCTCTCCAGAAACCCACACCCCAGCGCGTTCTGTACCTTGAAAGCAGCCTTGAGAACCATCTCTGTCAGTCCGGCTTCCAGAAGTTCTAGGCTGTTCCCCGGCTTTCTATCGGTGTGCATCCGTGTGAATCAGTGGTTTCAATAGTCTTTGAGTTGCTGCTGGTAGGCGCGGAAGTTGCGCAAGGCTTCTTCCAGAGTGTCGCCGCCGAATTTCTCCCGCACCGCGCCCGCCAGCACCAGCCCCACCATGGCTTCGCCGATGACGCCGGCGGCGGGCACCACGCAAACATCGGAGCGCTCGTAAGCGGCTTTCACCGCCTGTTTCGACGCCAGGTCAACCGACGCCAACGGGCGCCGCAGGGTGGAGATGGGCTTGAGGTAGCCACGCACGACTACGTCCTCGCCGTTGGTAATCCCGCCTTCGAGCCCGCCGGCGTGGTTCGAGGCGCGCGTGAAGTGCCGCGCCGTCGCGTCGTAGCCAATTTCATCGTGCACCTGGGAGCCGAACGCGGCGGCATTGCTCACGCCGGTGCCGACCTCGACCGCCTTCACCGCCTGGATGGACATCACCGCTTGGGCAAGGCGCGCATCGAGCCGCTCGTCCCACTGCGCGTGCGAGCCCAGGCCCGCCGGGACGTCGTGGGCGACGACCTCAAAGACACCACCCAGCGAGTCGCGCTCGGCGATGGCCCGGTCAATGAGTTTCTTCATAGCCGCTCCGAGCTCCGAGTCTACGGCGCGGATTTCGGCCCCGGTGTCTTCGCAGGCCGCGACGATTTCCTCCCAGCGGGCTGCGCGCTCCAATCGCACGGACCCGATGGCCCACGTATGGCTCAGGATTTCGAGGCCAAAGTGGTTCAGAAAGAGTTTGGCCAGTGCGCCGGCAGCGACCCGGGCCGCGGTTTCGCGGGCGCTGGCGCGCTCGAGGATGTAGCGCGCATCGTGCAGATTGAATTTGAGGGCGCCCGCCAGGTCGGCGTGGCCGGGCCGCGGCTGGATGAGCGGGCGCTGCTTGTCGTCGAGCGCCGGGTTGGCTTCCACGGGCAGGGCGTCCTCCCAGTGGGTCCAGTCCTTGTTTTCGATTTGCAGCGCGATGGGGGCGCCGATGGTTTTGCCGTGGCGGACGCCGGAAAGAATCTGGACCTCGTCGCGCTCAATTTTCATCCGTCCGCCGCGCCCGTAGCCAGCCTGGCGGC
>JBOGNW010000014.1:0-4261 GCA_050747425.1 Candidatus Acidiferrales bacterium | reverse complement strand
GTACTTGCACTTGGTCGGTTCCCGTAGTGGATGGGGGAGGTACATGAAGGGTTGAACTGAAGTGAGAACCTTCCCAAAGTATTGCTGCGCTAAGAGCAAGTAGCCCAACAGAAACTAGGAGGACGAGTGCCAGCAAAAGCCAGATCGCTCTTGGGAGGCTCCTCCATTCCGTTTTCTGCTCCGACTCTGCCATGGATGATGGTTTCGCCAATCCGTGAGCTCAGTCCTACGCCTCGAAAAAGTGCAACGATTATAACTGAGTTGCGGCCTCAGGACACAAATGTTACGATGGCAGTTCGGATCAGACTTCGGGCTCCGTGCAACGAATCCCCGCGAACCCCGCCAGGTCCGGAAGGAAGCAACGGTAGCGGGTCGGTTCCGTGTGCCGCGGAGGACCCGAGGTCTGGTCCCTGAAACCTGAACCGCAGGCGAAGGTTTCATCCTGAGGCCGCAGGCCGAAGGACTTTGAGCAGCCTCGACCGTGTCCCTGGCCCCAGCGAGATGACCTACCAGGTAATCGCGCGCAAGTACCGCCCGCAAACCTTCGATGAAATCATCGGCCAGGAGCCCATCGTCCGCACCCTGAAGAACGCCATCGAGCAGAATCTTGTCGCACACGCCTACATTTTTTCCGGCATGCGCGGCGTCGGCAAGACCACCACCGCCCGCATCCTCGCCAAAGGGCTGAACTGCGAGAAAGGCCCCACCGTCAAGCCGTGCGGCCAGTGCCCCGCCTGCCGGGAAATCACCTCCGGCACGGCCATTGATGTGTTGGAAGTGGACGCGGCTTCGACCGGACGCGTGGAAGAAATCCGCCAACTGCTGGAAACGGCCCGCTACGTCCCGGCCCGCGATCCCTACAAGGTCTTCATCATTGACGAAGCCCACATGCTCAGCACGGCGGCCTGCAACGCCTTGCTCAAAACCCTTGAAGAGCCGCCGCCGCGCGTGCTCTTCGTCCTGGCAACCACGGAGCCGCAGAGGATTATTCCCACCATCCACTCCCGCTGCCAGAGTTTTCATTTCCGCAGCATCAGTTTTCAGGAAATCCTCGAGCTGCTCGGCCGCGTGGCCGCTCAGGAAGGCGCCCAGGTGGAGCCCGAGGCGCTGGCGGTGATGACGCGCGCTGCCGAGGGCAGCCTGCGCGACGCCCTTTCCGTCCTCGACCAGGCCATCGCCTACGGCGGCAAGACCATCACCGCCGCTCAGGCGCGCGAATTGCTCGGCGTGGTCGGCGACGAAGTGCTGGACGAGTTGGTCGTGGCCATCGCCGATGCCTCGTCGGAAAAAATCCTCCGCCTGGTGGACCACTTGGAGCGCGAAGGCCACAACCTGCAACACTTCTGCCGCGAAGCTCTCCGCCACATCCGCAATCTCTTGCTGGTGCGCATCGGCGGCGCCGCGGCCAAACTCGCGGAAGCCGCCGGCCTCGAGCGCCAGCGCCTGGAAGCCGCGGCCAGCCGCTTCTCCGAGGAAGACCTGTTGCGCTTCTTCAAGGTGCTTCTCGATACGGAGCGCGACTTGCGCTGGGCGCCTCAGCCGCGGCTGCATCTGGAGCTGGGCCTGCTGAAGCTCGCCCAGGCCGAGCGGCTCATCCCGCTCGAAGAAGTTCTGGCCGAGCTCACCGGTACCTCACTCCCCGCACGGCCGCCAGCCGGAAATCCTGCATCGGCTCCGGCCCCCGGCGTCTCTCCCTCGCCTGTCCTCCGTGGTCCGCAGGAGGCAGGAGGGCCGACGCTAGAATCCGAAACCATCGAAGCCATTCAGAGCGCCGTTTTTGCCCAGTCAAAATTCCTGGGCTCGTTTGTGGAAAGTGTGGCCCGCTGGGAGCGCCAGCACGATAGCTTGACGCTGTGGTTTCCGGCCAACAGCCGGACGCTCGTCGAAATGCTCGACAAACATCAACAAACACAGCTCGAAAAGATCATTGCCGGCGTGCTGGCCGCTCCGGTAAAGGTCTACGCTAAGGTGGGCGCCGTGGAGCCCGCGTGTCCGGTGGCTGCCGTAGCCGACAATCCCCACAACCCGGTGGTTAAAGCGCTGCTCGACCGCTTCGGGGGCTCCGTCCGCCGCGCCTCCGAGCTGACGGCCCGGCGCAGGCCGGAGGAGAAATGAGCTTGACCGACCTGCAAAAAATGCTCGGCCAGATGCGCCAAGTGCAGGAAGAGCTTCAGCAGAAGCTGGCCACGATTACCGTCGAAGCTGCGGCCGGCGGCGGCATGGTCACCGTGAAAATGAACGGCCAGAAGCAGCTCCTGGAGGTGCGCCTGGATCCGGAAATCTTGCACAACGGCGACGCCGAAATGCTGCAAGACCTGGTGCGGGCGGCCGTCAACCAGGCCTCCCGCCAGGTGGACGCCGAGCTCCAGCAGCAGGTGATGAATCTCGCCGGGCTGGGCCCGCTCAAGCTTCCGGGTCTGTTTTAACCCAACGATGAAAGGACTGGCCCAATCCATCGCGCGCCTGGTGGAGGAGTTGAAGCGCCTGCCGGGCATCGGGCAGAAGACTGCGACGCGGCTGGCGTTCCACCTGCTGCGGCAGCCGCGCGAGGATGTCGAGCGGCTGGCTCAGGCGCTGGTGGCGGCGCGCGAGAACCTGCGCAGCTGCTCGCTCTGCCACAACCTCACTGACCAGGACCCCTGCGACTTCTGCCGCTCGGGGGAGCGGAGCGCCAAGCAGATTTGCGTGGTGGAGTCGGCGCAGGACATCGTCAACCTGGAAAAAACCTCGCGTTACCAGGGGCTCTACCACGTGCTGGGGGGCGTCATTGCCCCCCTCAGCGGCATTGGCCCCGAGCAGTTGAATATCAAGAGCCTGCTGGAGCGGCTGACAAAAAACTCCGCCGAAGAAGTCATCGTGGCCACCAACCCCACCGCCGAAGGCGAAGCCACGGCGCTCTATCTCGCCCGGCTCATCAAGCCGCTCGGCGTTCGCGTCACGCGCCTGGCAATGGGCCTGCCCATGGGTGGCGAACTGGAGTACTCCGACTCCGCCACCCTCGGCCACGCCCTCGACGGCCGGCGCGAACTCTAAGCATCCCGAGTGCGCTATACTGAAGGGAATCGCTTTCAAACCATCGCAGACAGGTGATGAACTATGAAACGCCCGTTGTTTTGGCCCCTCGCGGTTGTTGTCCTGCTCTTGGTCGTGCCCGCGCTGAGCGTGGTAGGAGAGCCTGATCTCACCCAGCGCTTCCTCTTGCTGGCCACGAAAAAGACCTCCACCATGCAAAAGGAGTTGAGCCAAGCCGCGGCGGCCGGCTACCGCGTTCTCACCGGCTCTCCCACCAGCGGCACCGAGATGGCGATCATCCTAGAAAAAGTGGCCACACCCCCGAACACCTACGAGTACGTCTTGATCGCCACCACACGCACCTCCACCATGGAGAAAGAGTTGAACGAGTCGGCCGAGAAGGGCTTCCGGCTTCTCCCCGACACCATGATCTCCAAGCCGCAGATGCTGGGCGGCATCGAGATTGTAGTGTTGATGGAGAAAGCGCCCGGCCCGCCCAAGCACTACCAGTACAAACTCCTCGCCACCACTCTCACCTCGACGATGCAAAAAGAGATGACCCAGGCGACGGAGGAGGGCTTTGCCGTCGTCGGCATGGTCAGCCGCGACGAGCACATCGTCATCCTCGAGAGGCCGGCCCAGTAAGCTTGGTAGCCACAACGGCTATACGAAGCCACCGCCCATTGGGACCTGTGGTCGCGCTCGGGGGGAAAAGCGAGGCCGGCTGGGAGCAAGCGCCCGTCGGGGTTGAAATCCTTCTGTGCGGCGAGGCGTTCGACGACGCCGCCTTCCGCGAAACCGGCCACCTCCAACTCAACTTCGGCTTCGACGACCTGTACCTCCCTGACCCCGCCGAGCCGGAGCCCTCTCGCCACATCCGCGCCAACGCCCACCTGCTCCACACCTTCTTGCGTTCCTTGGAAAAAGAACTTCCGTGGCCGAGCGCCGCCTGTGGTCGGAGGGCGAAGGCGAGCTCGCCGCCCGCCTCGACGCCCTCCTCTCTCCCTGACCTGCCCCTGCACCTTGACCTTTTCCACGGGAAGTTTAAGATGGCAGGAGGAAACCTATGCTGCGGCTGAAAGCGAACGTCGGCTGGCTGCTACTACTCGTCCTCGCCGCACTGGGACTCGCGCTCACCTCCGCACCTGCCTGCGAGCCGCCCAGCGAAACTGCGGCCGGCAAGCCGTCGGAGGAAGCCAAGGTCCTGGCCCGCGGCAAAGAGCTTTTTATGGAGCGCTGCGCTAAATGC
>JBOGNW010000013.1:0-6626 GCA_050747425.1 Candidatus Acidiferrales bacterium | reverse complement strand
CGCGTTCTCGAGGAAATCGTTCGCCAGGACCCGCAGTATGAATAACAGATTCTCGATGAGCACTTGATACACGTATATCCACGCCAAAGCAAGGCCGACCCCCACAATCTCCTGAATCTTCGCGTTCAGCAGTTCAAAGTTAGCGGCGTCGGCTACGATGAGCTGATCAACTACCTTCCCCGCTTCGTGCCCGAGCTCCAACTGGAGATTCTTCGGCGCAGCAAAGTCGGGGGCTTTGTCGGTAGTAGGCTCTTTAGCATAGGTGTGCCACAGCCTACGCTCGAGCTCGAGAATGTGACTGTCCGGGAGATCCTTAACCGCGTCGCACAGGAAACTGAGGTCCTTTCGCGAAAGAAATTTGGTCCGACCGGGTGGATTTACACCTTCCAAATAGACCCATCCATTCCTCTGGGGGGGTATCCGCGGTGGGCCCTCTTTTGATAAATAGCGTAGACAGCCACTCTGGGCTCACAGTCTGCGGGGAGGCCAGCTCGTCGCTGGTAAGGTCAAATGTTCCGGACGCTACTGGTTCTGCGGGTGCAGGATGGCCACCGGCAGGGTGGGGTCGTAGTTCCCCGAGAGCACCTGAGGATGCTGCGCGTCGCCGGTTTCCTTCTTGACGTTCTCGCGCACAAAGCCGAATAGCTCGTCCAGGGTAACAGTGCCGTCGCCGTTGCTGTCGGCCTTGCCCTGCATGCCTTCCAGCAGAAACCAGGTGAACACCCCGTGGCCCCCGCCCCATTGCGGCCCCTCCTGCGAGGTTTCGCGCGCCAGCGCCGAGCTGAAGATGGCGATGCCGGGCAGGGAATTGACAATGGCCTGCTGAAAGGCGCGGTTGATCTGATCGGCGGCGTCCACGGTGGCGCGGCGCGAGCCTGTCATCCCTACGGCGCCGCTGTGGCAGGCGTCGGTCAGAATCACCACCCGCTGCGCCAGCAGCGTGTGCTTCAGAGCGAACTCCAGGTCGCGCATCGGCAAAGCTGTGCCGGCGATGTCGCTGGCGTCGGTGTCATGGGCCAGAAAGTAGACGTTTTCCGGGCGGTTCGGGTCGGGCAGTCCGTGCGAAGCGAAGTAGAGCAAAACCAAGTCGTCCACATCGGGTTTTTGCAGGAAGCTGCGCAGAGCGCGCGTCAGGCTGGCGTTGGTGGCCTGCTCATCGGTGAGCAAGAGGATGTTGTCTTTCTGGTAGCCGCCGCCAGTCGGCGTTTGGATGAATTCCGCCAGCGCCTGGGCGTCGCGATGGGCGTAGTTAAGCGAGGGAATATTCGCGTCTTTGTACTTTGAGATGCCCACGATGAGCGCCCACTTCTTGGCGGGAGGCCGGGAGCGGGTTGCCGCCGTGCCCGCTGGCCGCCGCACGAAGATGTAGCGCTGGTCGTCGCTGCCGTCGGCGCCCACCGCCCGCACCACAATGATGTTGTTCCCCGGCGTCAGCTTCACCGTCTGCTCGAAGGCTACGCTCGATTGCCCCTCCGAAATCGTGGTCAGTTTCGTGCCCCCGCGCAGCGTGGCGCCGCGCGTAGCCGGCATAGCCTCGCCGTTCACCACCAGTTCCAGCCCCTGCACCCCCTGGGCGTGCTGCGCCTTGCCCTTGATGGTGAGGCTGTCGGTCGGGGCCTCGTAACCATCCGGCGGGAACGACACTTCTATGCCCGGAAGTTGCCCCAAACCCCTCGATTGTTGCCCACCTCCGCCCGTTGCGTCCGGCGCCCCCACCAGCGTCCCCGCCAACTCCGCCACGGCTTCGGGCAAGTCTTCCAGGCCGCAAGCGTTGCACTGAATTTCCCGTATCCCTTCGATTTCAGCGGTCTCGACGTTGACCAGCGAGGCGTTGATGGTCATGGTGGTGCCCAGCTTGGACACGCTGCCCATGACGAGTTTCTGCACGTTGAGAATGCGGGCCAGTTGCACGGCCTGATCGGGGCTGGTGCGGCCGGAATGCTGGAACTCCTGTTCTTTGAGCAACGCCTGGATGCGCCGGCGCTCGACCAGCCGGACCGCGGGATTGCCCGCGAGGCGGTTGTTCAACTGGTCGGAGATGGCGCGACTGACGTCCGCCTCTACGCCCAGGCTGTCGAGGTCCAGGATGGCAAGGTTGAGCCGTCCCGTCGGCCGGACCAGTGGCTCGCGGGCGCTAGTCACCTTGAACTTCACGCCGCGCAGGTCTCCGGTGTAGCCGGCCTTGGGATAGACGCCGTCCACTTTGAGGACATTGACGCCGCCCGCTTCGTCCCCGTAGGACAACCACTTTCCGTCCGGGCTGAAGGCTACGGTAGTGATATTGGTAATCACCGGCACGCGGGAAACTTCGACCGCCCGCTCCAGATCGTACAGCCCCACATGGCTGCGCTTGCGCTTGGAGTCGCGTTGCGCCACGGCGATGTATTTGTAATCGGCGCTGAGGGAAACGCTGACTGGCTCGAAAATGAGATTTTCGATGACTTTCTCCGCCAGGCCGGTCTTGATGTTGTACACCTTGAGGCGGTCCTGATAGCCCGCCCCGAGGCGGGTGGTCCCCACCGCCCCGTGGAAGCCCACGTCACCAATGATGTTTTCCGTGCCGAGAATCAAGAACTCACTTCCCGGGCTGGTGGTGGCCGAGGGGATGAAGGGATCTTTTTCCATCAACTGCCGCAGCACGGATTTGCTCTTTACGTCCCAGGCCACAATCTGGCGGTCCTTGCCGACCGACACCAGGGTTTCGCCGCGGCCGATAAAAGAAACAAATGTGATGTCCTTGGTGTGACCGCCCTGGAGGCGTCCAACCTCTCGGCCGACGTTCAGGCTCCAGAGGATGATTACCTTGTCGGAGCCGGCTGAGGCCAGCAGGTCGTCGCTGGGGCTGAAGGCCACCGAGAGCACCTTTCCGCCGTGGCCTGAAAAGTTCCTAGGCTGGAGGGTTTTCAAGTCCCACACCATGACCGTGCGCGCATCGGTGGCGGCCGCCAGGTAGGCGCCATCGGGGCGGAAGGCGAGGTCGGAGATCTGTCCCCCCGCAGCGTTCAGGGTGGCGAGGACCCGCTGGCCGGGGAGGTCGTAGAGAGTGACGCTGCTGCCCACTCCGGCCACCGCCAACTGGCTGCCATCGGAGCTATAAGCGAGAGCCAGTACCTTCCCGCGGAGGGCAGGGAAGGCGGAGTAGTTCTGGTACGAAATGAGCTCGGTCTGAGCGGCTGCCTGCGGCGAGGCCAGCAGGCAGGCGGTAGCGAACACGAGAACAACTCTGAGCCAGTTCTTCATCCTACCCGCCCAGAGAAAAATTTGGGGACGCCAAGCGCGACCGTACCCCTTACTGTACGGCAGTCGCCCTCCGACGTCCCCGAAAACTTCAGCTAGCTAGAAAACGTACGCAATACCGACGCGGGTGTCAACCACGTGCACTTTGCCAAACGCGCTGTCGGCGAAGACGTTGCGCGCATAGCCGGCGTTGAAGTCAATGGCTACGTTGCGCGTAAAGAAGTACTTGACCCCGGCGTGCCCCCGGATGAAGGAGAGATTCACCGGCTCGTGGTGGGTGAACATAAAGTATTCGGCGCCCACGTAGGGAACGGCCTTCCGGCCCTCGGTGGAGAAGTTGTACCGGATCAACGCGTTGAAGCCCACGTTGGTTTCCGAGATACTCCCACCGCCGCCACTGGCGCCGCCCGTGAGGATAATGAAGTTCATACCGGCGCCCACTTGAACGTGGTCGGTGGCGTAGTAGCCGAGGTTCACCGCGATGATCCCGAAATTGAACGCCTCCCCGTCCCAGAACCGGGTGAAGGTGCCGTTAACCAGTACTTCCTTGTCGCCCTTCTCGGCCTGCGCGGCAGCGGGAAGAGCAGCAAGACTCAAAAACGTCAACAAACACACTACAACTAGCAGAACCCTCTTAATCATGTTTTCAGACCCTCCGTGATTTTGGCGAACTCGTTCTCGGAAGAGGCCTTGCCAAGCCTAGCGCACTTCTTCCTGTTGCGAAGATTTAGCAAATAAATTGACTTCTGTCAAGAACTTTCGCTAAAACTTTGCCTGCACACAGGACAGCCTTCCTCTATGAAGAGTTTTTCTCAGCGTCTCCTGCCCCTGTCGCTCGCCGCGGCCTGGGCCGTGGTGGCCACGCTGCTCTACCCCGCCGGCGTTTTCCGGGGATGGGAAGCTCCGGCCTACGATTGGCTGATGCAGCAGCGCCGGCCCGAGGCGCCAGCGCCGAAGATACTGCTGATTGATTTTGACGACGACTCGCAAAGGCAACTTGGCTGGCCGATTCCCCGCCGGGGGGTGGCTGACGTGGTCAAGGCGGCGGCGCCGCAGGCCACGCTCATCGGGCTGGATATCCTGCTGAGCGAGCCGCGCACGCCGGCCGAAGACGCTTACATGGCGGAGGCGCTGGCGGCCGCTGGGAACGTGGTGCTGGTTGAGCAGCTCCCCCAGGGGCCGCTGCCCGCCGCCTTTCCCCTGGAAGAATTCCGCCGCGCGGCCTACGACGTCGGTTTCGCCAACTTGCCTCTGGAGGCCGACGGGGTGCTCCGCCGCGCCTATCTGTACCTCGAGGCCGGGAAAGAATTGCGCGGGTCTTTCTCCTTGCGCCTGGCTTCTGACCTCTTGGGCACAACGCTGGAAGCCACGGAAGATCGTTTCCGGCACCGCCTCGGCGAGATCTCTATCCACGCCGACCGAGAAGCCCCCGAAGCCTTCTGGCTCCGCTTTTACGGCCCGGCGGGCACGTTTCGGCACGTCCCGGCCTGGAAAGTACTCAAAGGGGTGCCGGAGGTTTCACTGGCCGCCGACGTCGTGCTCATCGGCCAGAGCAATTTCGCCGCCCGCGATTTGCACACCACGCCCTATTTTTCCTACGCGCAGGGAGAGAAGCTCCACGGGGCCATACCCGGGCTCGAGGTTCAGGCTACAGCGCTGGCCAACCTGTTGACCGGCACAACCGTACAATCGTTTCCAAAACTCCGTGTGGCCCTGGTTGACCTGGTTACGCTCGTAGTGATTCTGCTGGTGTTTGCCTGGTGGCGGCCGCTGCGGGCGGCGGTGGTGAGCCTCGCCTGGGTGGCCGGACTAGGCGGCGCGGCTCTCTGGAGCTTCAACAATCACAACCTCTGGCTGCCCTTCGTTCACACGATGGCGCTGGTGGTGGCCACTGCCACCGGCTCCTGGGGCTATCGCTACGCGCAGGAGCTGCGCAGCCGGCGGCAGTTGATGGGGTTATTCGAGCGCTATGTGGCGCCGCAAGTAGCCCAGAAAATCTGGACCAATCGCGACCAAATCGTGCTGGCCGGCGAGCGCCGCGCGGCTACCGTGCTTTTCTCCGACATCCGCGGCTTTACCGAGATGAGCGCCCAGCGGCCCTCGGCCGAAGTCTTGCAATGGCTGAATGAATACTTTGCCGTGATGGTGCCCGAGATTCAGCGTCACAACGGTTTTCTCAACAAGTTCATGGGTGACGGCTTGATGGCGGTCTTCGGCGTGCCGCTCTCGCGCGGCCAGGAGCAGGACGCGCGCGACGCGGTGGCGGCGGCGCTGGCCATGCTGGAAGCGCTCGCTGAGCTCAACCGCCAGCGGCACACCAAGGGGATGCCTCCCCTGGGCATCGGCATCGGCCTGCACTCGGGCCCGCTGACCGCCGGAACCATCGGGGCGGCGGAGCGCAGCGAGTACTCGGTGGTGGGCGAAACCGTCAACATGGCTTCGCGGGTCGAGACGGCCTGCCGCCAGCTCCAGAAGCCGCTACTGATTACCGAGGCGACCCGCGAGCTTCTCGGCGACCGCTTTGCCACCGAGCCCGCCGGCACGGCAACATTGAAAGGCTTCGCCGAGCCCGTTCCGCTTTATACTGTTAGGCCACCCGGGGAGGTGACGCCATGAAATGGGTCCTGCGAGTCGTTCTGGCGGCGGGCTTGCTTTTGACACCTGCTTTCGCCTCGGGCCAACAGCCGCCGCCCTCGACCAAGCCGGCCCCCAAGAAGCTGCCGCCCAAGCCGCCGCCTAAACTGAAAGTCGGCGCGTTCGAGCTCTCGAAGAAAAGCGCCGCCAGCACCTCGGCGACCGCCGGGGCCTCGCGTGGACTCGAGGCGCAAGCCGTAGTTCCGCTGGCGCCGCAGTTGGGTAAGTCCTACAGCGTGGCGCCGCGGCTCTTCTGGCGCAAGCCACCGTTCATTTCGCGGGTTACGGTTCGCCTCTATGACGCGGAGATGAACCGCTGGGAATGGGAAGTGGAAGGTACGCAGTTCCAGATTCCCGCCGGGGAAGTGGCTCTCCAGGCTGGCGCGCACTATCAGTGGCAGGTGCTGAGCTCGCTCGGCCACTTGAGCGCGATGCACGAGATTGACGTTGTCGGCGAGGCGGAGAGAGGAGAAATCGAGCAGGGATTGGCCGCTCTGGCCTCGGCCGATACCCTCGAAGGCGGTCTGGCGCGCGCGCGCCTGTTCGCCGAGCAGGGCCTCTGGTATGACGCTGTAGATGCGTACACCAGCCTGATTGAGCAGTACTCCGACCGGGCTGACCTATACGATGAGCGCGGGCAAGTCCTGGCCGCGCTGGCGGTCACCAAGCAGGAGAGCGAGCAGGACGAGCGCAAAGCGCACGAACTCGCCGTCGCCGCGCCTCAATAGGCTGCGTCCGGCACGCGCCGCGCGACT
>JBOGNW010000012.1:0-1708 GCA_050747425.1 Candidatus Acidiferrales bacterium | reverse complement strand
GCGCGCCTGGTCGAGGGTGAGCCCCTTGAGATTGCGCAGGAGTTGGGTCTGTTCGGCTTCATTGAGCCGGAAAGCGAAATTCTGGTTCTGGTTGAGGCCGCGGAAAGTGTCCATCATTGCCTGCCGCAGCTCAGTTTCATCGGGAAGACGCAAGGTGTAGTGCGCGGCTAACGGGCGCAGCTCCGTGGGCAACTGGAGTGCAGGCGAAGAAAACACCAGGGTAACGCCCAGCGGGGCGTTCTCCTGGGCAATCTCGCGCAGGCGCCGCACCAGGGCCGGGTCGGTCAGGTAGGGATGGAAGTCGCGCAGCAGATAGGCCGCCGGGAGGCGGGCGGAATCAATGTGCTGCAACGCTTTCAGCGGTTCTTGGGTTTGGTAAACAGGCTGCGGCTGGCCCCAGCGGATGAGTCCGTCGGTGACCGACCAGGTAAAAAAGGCCAGCTTCAGCTCGCGGCAGAGCGAAGCCAGCAAGGCGATGAGCCGGTCTTCCTCCTGCGACTCCACGACCACAAGGGGATAGCGCGACTTGAGGAGCAACCCCAGCTCTTCCATTGCCGCTGAGTATACCCCTGACCGCCAGTGATTGCCGAATCCGCGCTCCGGGGCTAATCCTTCAACTGTCCTGTGGCTTCGAGGTAGGCGCGCTCAATGATTCCGGGCACGCGCTGATCAAAGGCCGGGCTCTGCACACGGGCGCGAAAGCTTTCCAGATCCACGGCCTTCTTGGTTTGCTCCAGCGTCAGACCGCGCGCCACCGCGGCCCGCACTTGTTCGACCGCCGACTCGAGCACGCTGACCACCAGCTCCAGTTGCTCTTTGCCCTTCTGCACCGGGCCGTGGCCGGGGATAACCTGGTCGGACTCGAGCTGGGCCATGGCGCGTAGCGTTTTCACCCACTCGGCGGGATAAGAGTCGCGAGGAAAGGGCAAGCCGCCGGTCAGCAAGTCGCCGCTGATGAGCACGCGCTCTTTGGGCAGAAACACCACTACGTCGCCGCGCGTGTGCCCCTTGAAGAAGTAGAGGATGTGAATGGTGCGGCCTTCCTTGTGCAGCGCCAGGCTGCGCTCGAAAGTAAGCGTGGGCAGGGCGATTTGAATCTGCTTCAGCTCCTCCAGGTAGGCTTTCTGGCGGGCGAGGGCCGCGGCGCGCTGCGGCTTCTGCTCCTCGGTGAGCGGCTGGCCCTGGTCGTTCACCCCTTTGGCCAACTGCTCTTCGGCGCGGGCAATGTCGGCGGGCAGCGAGTCGAGCGATTGTTTGATGGAGGGAATGGCCTTTTGAACGATGTCCTCGCGCGTGGCGTGGGAGGAAATGATCTCTACGCCCCCGGGGAAAACATTGGCGTAGGCCTGGCTGCCCTGGGTGTGGTCGTTGTGCCAATGGGTATCCACCACGTAGCGCACCGGCTTGTCGGTGAGCTGCTTGATTTGTCCCAGCAACGCCCGGGCCGCCGAGGGGGTGAGGTGCGTATCCACCACCAGAACGTCGTCTTTGTTCACCACGATACCCGCGTTACAACCGATGGCCATCGGCGCCGTCGCCCGCCCGATGGCCGCATAGACGCCGTCGGCCACAGGAACGATTTCGAATGCCTCCTGGGTCGCCGCGGACAACGCGAGCCCGCCGGCCAGCAGGAAACCACTCACGAACAAAAAGAGTCTTCGGTGCATGTGCCCTCCGTGTTGACTCATTGAGTCAGCCGTTACGATAG
>JBOGNW010000011.1:0-5561 GCA_050747425.1 Candidatus Acidiferrales bacterium | reverse complement strand
GCTGTGCTCAGATGAGATTCTTCGCCCCGACGCATCGGGGCAGGCTCCGCTCAGAATGACAGAAGGCCGGCAAGGGGTAAACCCTTGCCCTACCCAAGCTCGGAAGAGCAGCAAGGGCAGCTTCGGGGTCAGGGGATGCCCTTCGACTGCGCTCCCTTCGACTCGTCCCGATTTCATCGGGACTCGCTCAGGGTCTCCGCTTTGCTCCGACAGGGTCTCCGCTTCGCTGCGACAGGGTCTACGCTTTGCTGCGACACTTCGGCTACGCTCAGTGCAGGCAGGGCAGGCAGGACAAGAGCCGTGCCCTGACAGTTGCACAAACTCTCTTGGAGAACGGTTCTCTTGCTGCAAAGGAAATCTATTTCGCCCTGGTCTGCTTTATTCGCGCGGGGAGGCGTGCGGGCCGGTGAGCGGGACGAAGGCCACCGGCATCACTGATTCCATGCGCAGGTCGGTCGCGGTTTTCCCCTTGTGGACTACCACGAGATTTTGCTGGAAGAAAACGCTGCCCACCGGGATGACCATGCGGCCGCCGGGCTTGAGCTGCTCGAGCAGCGGCGGTGGCACGTGCGTGGCCCAGGCGGTGACCACGATGGCGTCGAAGGGCGCCTTCTCCGGCCAGCCGAAGTAGCCGTCGCCGACTTTTACCTCGACGTTGCGGTAGCCGAGCCGCTGGAGGCGCTGGCGTGCCGCCTGGCCGAGCGGCTCGATGATTTCCATGGTGTAGACCTCTTTGACTAGCGGCGAAAGCACGGCCGCCTGATAGCCCGAGCCCGCGCCCAGCTCGAGCACGCGGTCGCCGGGCTGCGGGGCAAGCAGCTCGGTCATCTTGGCGACGATGTAAGGCTGCGAGATGGTTTGCCCATAGCCGATGGGCAGCGGGTGGTCGTCGTAGGCTTGGTCGCGCAGGTCGGCGGGGACGAACTCGTGGCGGGGAATCTGGCGCATGGCCGCGAGCACACGCGCGTCGCTCACTGGATCGCGCATGTCGGTGGGCTGCTCGATGGTAAAGCGCACCAGGGCTTCGCGGAGCTGGCGCCAGCGCCCCTCGCCCTGCGCTACAGCCGCGTGGTCGCCGGTCAGCCCCGCGCCTGGCGGGGCCAGCAGGAGCGCCAGCAGAGCCGCCCCTAAGGCCGCGGGTCTCTGAATCGCTTTCTCGTTGCGCATCATCGTAAATCTGATTATAGCTTGAGAGCGGTTGAGTGATGGGCGCAAGCGGAATGGAACTGAAAATCTATGGCGAGCCGGCCCCGCCCAGCGGGGAGCCAGTTCGCGGCTGGACCCGCCTGCGGGGCTGGCGGCCGCGATGGCTCGAGGAGTTCGAGCGCTGGGCGGCCCGCGAGCCGGAGCCGGAAGAGGAAGCGGTATCCGAGGGCGGACTCGACCCCGGCTTCGTAGTCGTCACCTGCCTGCTGGGTCTAGCGCTGGTGGTGCAGTACGCGCAATTCTGGATCCCCCCGGTGCGGGCCTTCCTGGTGGAGCGCGACACGCTTTACCGCGCCGCCTACGCGGGCTTCACCATCGCCAAGCAGGCGGTGCTGCTGGTGTTGATGCTGCTGGCGCTGGCCGTGCGCGAGGAGCGCCTGCCCTCCATCGGATTTCCGGCGCTGAATGCCCGCCGCATCACCCTGGCGCTGGGGCTGGTGGTTTTCTTCCTGGGAGCGGCGGTGCTGGCCAATCCCCAGCATGTGCTGCAAGCCACCGGCTCGCACTGGCTGGTGCCGATTTATCCCGGCGAGCGCGTGCTCTGGGTCTTGCTGGGGCTGATGGCGGCGGTGATGGAAGAAACCTTCTTCCGCGGCTTCGCCATCGTGTGGACCTATCGCTGGAGCGGGCATCTGCCCCTGGCGGTGCTTTTTCCGGCGCTGGTGTTTGCCGCCGGGCACTCCTATCTCGGGGCGTTGAACCTGGTAGTGGCTTTCGTGGTGGCGCTGGTCTTCTCAGGAATTTTTCTCTGGCGGCGCGACCTCTACTGGCTGATGGTGGTGCATTTCCTGATTGATGTTTGGGTGCTGCTGGTGTGACTCCAGGCCCGCCTGGCGTGGGCAGGCAAAATTGCCTGCCCTACCAGAAGCGGGAGGGGCAAGCCCCTCCCCTACAGCCGGGAGGTGTTTCGGGGCGCTGTGGCAAGAGAGGCTTGCTGTGTAGGGGCGGGCCTTGTGCCCGCCCGTTGTGACCTTGACATCCACACCCCGCTGGCGCACTCTGGTAGAGGATGAAGAAGACGCAGGAAATCGTTTCCGCTTGCCGCCGGTGGGTGGCGAACTGCTGCCTGTGCCGGTGCTGCCCGCGCTGTTCGTTTTGCTCCTGTTGCGGCGGTCGCTAGCCGGCCGCCGCATGTTGAGTTTTCCTTCCCGCATCTGATTTCAAAGTCAGAATTCATTTTCAAGGAGGACTATTTTTATGGGAGACTACGCCAACAAAGAAGTTCTGGTTTCAACCCAGTGGGTCGCCGAGCATCTCGACGACCCCCGCGTGCGCGTCATCGAAGTGGACGTGGACACTACCGCCTACGACCAGGGACACGCTCCCGGCACCGTGGGCTGGAACTGGCAGACCCAGTTGCAGGACGCGGTGCGGCGCGATCTGATTGGCAAGGCTGCCTTCGAACAGCTGGCCGGCCAGTCGGGCATCGCCAGCGACACCACCGTCGTCCTTTACGGCGACAACAACAACTGGTTCGCCGCCTGGGCTTTCTGGGAGTTCAAGTACTACGGCCACCGGGATGTGCGCTTGATGAACGGCGGGCGCAAGAAGTGGGTGGAAGAAAAGCGGCCACTCACTACCGACGCGCCTCAACTGACTCCCGCGACCTACCAGGCGAAGGAGCCCGACAACTCCATCCGCGCGCGGCGCGAGGAAGTCTTTGCGCTGCTCGGCCAGGGCACCCACAACCTGGTGGACGTGCGCTCGCCCGACGAGTTCACCGGCAAGATCATCGCCCCGCCGGGAATGAGCGAAACCGCGCAGCGCGGCGGCCACATCCCGGGGGCGAAGAACATCCCCTGGTCGAAAGCGGTCAACGAGGACGGGACCTTCAAGTCGTACGAGGAGTTGCGGCAGCTCTATGACAGCGCCGGCGTCGAAGCTCTAAAGCCGACGGTGGCCTACTGCCGCATCGGGGAGCGCAGCTCGCACACCTGGTTTGTGCTGCGCTACCTGCTGGGCTTCCAGAAGGTGAAGAACTACGACGGCTCCTGGACCGAGTGGGGGAATTTGATCGAAGCGCCGATTGAGCGCTAGCCCCGCCGTTGGCGGAGCTAGCGCACCCAGGCGGGAGGCACGCCGGCGCGGCGAGCTTCCGCCTGCACGTCGTCAATCTGGCGCAGCAGGTCTTCGCGCTTCCGCTCCAGGCGGCGAATGGTGTCGGCGACTTCCACTCCCGGTGCGTCCGATTGCAGGCTAACAGCGTTGGAAGCGGCCTGATTCTGCCCGCTGCGCAATTGCTGCAACTGCTGCTCCACCTTCCCCAGCTCGTCGCGCAAGGGTTGCAGGCGCTTGCGCCAGTATTCGGGGTCCTGTTCTTTCGGAGGAAGGGGTTTCGTTTCTTCTTCGGCAGCGGGTTCGGCTGCGCCCTCAGCCGCGGGCGCTGCTGATCCTTCGCCGGTTGCCGGGGCCGCGGCTTCAGGCGCGCTTTCCGTTTCGCTGATGCCGACCGGGCCGGTGCGAGTTAACACTTCCAGCTCGTCGTTCGTCCACACCTTGGGCGTGCGCTTGCCCTCAGGGGCGTTGGCGCGCTCGGTGGCTTCGAAGTCAACGGCGCTCAGGGGGAATTCGTAGGCGATGCCGTCGGTGCCCGTACATTTCACCTTGCCGGCTTCGACGGTGTAGCGGGCGCGCGCCTCGAGCCGCCGCCCGTTCTTGAGCACGATGATGTAGGCACTCAGCAGCGCCGGCAGCAGCAGCGCCAGAATCACAGCCGCAAAAGTTTTGCGAAGCATCCCGGACCTCTCATCCCAGCAATTCTTGCTAATTATAGCGCACATCGGGGCCGAGAGAGCCAGCGCAACTTTTTCTGTCCCTCGGGGTTCGAGAGGTTGAACGGCAACTTCCCGAAGCTCGGATTGTGCTCCCAGCGGGACGCCCCCCAATGCGGTCTCGCTGTGGCGGCCAGCCCCGGGCTTCGGTTTTTTTGGCGGAGCCATTTTGGTGCTTGCAGGGCAGGCCGAGTCTCGGCTAGTTCTATGGTGCGATGAAAAGGGCAGGTCTCGGGTCCTCGGCGGCCGAGTCGCGTCGTCTATGGAAGCTGGTGGCAGAGCTGGCCGATTCCTACTGGCGGCACGCGGCCGACGAGCGCACGCCGGTGCTGGAGCGCGGCGGCCGCCGGAAGGCGCACGCGCTTCCTGAACGCGGCCGCCCGGCCGAGCGCGTCTTGCGCGAAGCGCTCGCCTATCTTTCGCAAAACGCCTGTCACCTCTCCTCGCCGCGCTACTACGGACTGATGAACCCGCGGCCGGCTTTGGCAGGCGTGCTTGGCGACGCGCTGGCTTCAGTCCTCAATCAGCAGCTGGCGGTCGAGGCGCACGCCCCCGGCGCAACGGCTCTCGAACAGGAGGCGCTGGGTTGGTTTCTCGAAGCGCTCGGCTGGCGGCGGGGAGTGGGGCAGTTCACCTCGGGCGGTTCCGAGGCGAATCTCGTGGCGCTGAAGGTAGCTTTGCAACACCGCCTGCCCGAAGTGGCGCGGGGTGGCGTGCGGGGCCTGCGCGGACAGCCGGTTTTCTATGTGTCCGAAGAAAGCCACCATTCGCTGCTGAAATTTGCCGACTTGCTGGGCCTGGGGCGGGAGGCGGTGCGCTGGATTCCCACCGACAGCGATTTCGCCCTACGGCCGGACCTGCTGGCTGAAGCCATCCGGCGCGACCGGCGTGCGGGGCGCTTGCCGTTTTGCGTGGTGGCCACGTTTGGGACCACGAGCAGTGGGGCGATTGACCCCATCGCGCCGCTGGCGCGGTTGTGCCGGCGTGAGCGGCTGTGGTTGCACGTGGACGGCGCCTATGGCGGCTCGCTCATTCTGGCGCGCCGCTGGCGCGCCTTGTGGGGCGCAATTCGGCTGGCCGATTCCCTGACCTTCGACCCGCACAAGTGGATGGCGATGCCGTTTCCGCTCGGCGTTGTGCTGGTGCGCGACCGCCGCGCAGCGGCGGCGCCGTTTCGCGTCCAGGCAGCCTACGTGCCGCGCGGGCCGCAGCGGGTGGAGAGCTATCAACTGGGCGTGCAGTGGTCGCGGCGCTTTCTCGGCTTCAAGCTCTGGCTGGCGCTCGAGACCTACGGCCGGCGCGCTTACGAGGCCCACTTCACCGAGCAGATACGCCTGGGGAAGATTTTTCGGGAGCGGCTGGCCGCCAGCCCGCACTTCGGGACGGTGAGCGAGTCGGCCTTGCCGATTACCTGCTTCACCTACTGCGCCGAGCCGCGGCGCACGCGAAGGAAGATTCCCGTGGAATCGCTGACGCCCTTCGAGCAACGGATGAATCGGGCGCTGGCGGAAGAAATGGTCCGGCGCGGCCGGGCGTGGATCTCGGCCACGCGCCTGCGCGGGGTGACGGTGATGCGGATGATGG
>JBOGNW010000010.1:0-3990 GCA_050747425.1 Candidatus Acidiferrales bacterium | reverse complement strand
TTCCAGCTCAGCGGCATTGGCGGCGAGTTGGGCGGCCAGCGTGGCTTCGGTGGAGCGGAACTGCTCGAGCTGCGTGGCCAGAAGCTGCCGGCGCAGCGCCGTGCCTTCGGTCTTGAGCTCCTGGTAGCGGCGGGCGCGGCTGGCCTGGCGCTTGAGAGTGTTCAACTGTTTCGAAATCTCTTCCAGAATATCGTTGACGCGCAGCAGGTTCTGCCGCGCCGCTTCCAGTTTAGCTTCCGCCAGCCGGCGCTTGGTTTTGTACTTGGTGACGCCGGCGGCCTCTTCGATGAGCCCGCGGCGGTCGGAGGGCCGCGAAGAAAGAATTTGCCCCACGCGCCCCTGCTCGATGATGGCGTAGGATTCCGGCCCCAACCCCGTGCCCATAAAAAGATCCTGGATGTCCCGCAGCCGGCACAGCTCGCCGTTGAGGTAATACTCGGAGGTGCCGTCGCGATATAGCCGGCGGGTTACGACAACTTCGCCCGGCTGTAGCCTTATGTTCAGGCGGTTTTTGCGTGCGGGTTTCTTGTCTTCGGGCGCGGCGGCGTCGGGACTGTCGGCGGCTTCGGCGGGCGTCGGAGCGGGTTCCGGCTGGGCCGGCTCGACTTTTTCCGCCTCGGGGTCCACCAGGGTAAGGGTGACCTCGGCGAGGTTGGTCGGGGGGCGGGTGGCGGTACCGTTGAAAATGCAGTCGGCCATGCGGCCACTGCGCAGGGTTTTGGCGCTCTGCTCGCCCAGCACCCAGAGGATGGCGTCAGCGATATTGGACTTCCCGCAACCGTTCGGCCCCACCACGGCGGCAATGCCGGTGCCGTTGAAGACGATGCGGGTGCGCTCGGCGAAAGACTTGAAGCCGAACAAGTCAACTCGACGCAGACGCAGCAAACGCGCCTCCTCTACTCGAATGTGGCTTGGCCGAGAACTGGAGGGCTGATCCACTGGAACGTTTGGCGGGTTTGGCACTGGCTGCCGCACCCGAAGCGCTGCGAGACGCGGACGATTAACCTACCACGGCGCCGCGGGGTTGTAAAGAGGAAAGAAAAAATTCCCGTCCCACCCGCCGCCAAAGGCCGCTACCCACCCCGGGAGAGGGAACGGGGACTATGAAGTCAGCCCTGAAGGGCTGACCCGCCGAAGCAGGCCTGCCTCGGCGTCATTTTTCGCCGGCGGTCACCAACCCCCCGGTCGGCTCCCCAACCTCGCTACCAGGCCCGGTGTCTCGTGACGCACCGCCCTTTGGTGGCTGCTGGCGGCGCCCGCACAGGGGGCACTTGGCGCTGGCGCGTCCACGTTCCCGCTGGAACCGCCTCCGTTCCCGTTTGTCTGCCCGGCGGCACTCGACCCCGCAATAGATAGTTTGGAACGTCTTGGCCGGCGTTTGCCGGATGCGCTTTCGGCAGCGCACGCAGTAGCGGCGGACTTGGTCGGCGATCATGTGTCGTCGAAGGCCGGGACTCGGACAGCTTCCTGGCGGCCTCTGGCACGGCCCGGGAGGGGCCGGTAAGGCAGCAAACCGGTCAACTAATAAACTATTGGGGGCTCGCGTGTCTACGGTTTTCGCGGTTCTTGCGGTTTTTGCGGAAGAAAATTATTACCCCTTTGGGTTCAACAGGTTACAGGAGGGTAAATTTTCTCCTCTGTGCAAGTTTTACCCCGGGCGTACCGGCTTACCCCTACCTAGGTACTATTGACTGCCGAGGCGAAAAGCGTTAGAAATCCTCCCCTGGGGAGGAAACCATGGTCAAAAGTTCTTTTCGGCGTCGGTGGGTGGTCATTCTGGCTGCGTGTACAGTGGCCGCCTTGCCAGCAGCCATCTGGGCAAATCATTCCTGGGGCGGTTATCACTGGGCGCGCACGATCAACCACTTCACTCTGAAGCTGGGCGATAACGTGTCGTCCAATTGGGACAGTTATCTCTCTACCACGTCGTCTGATTGGAGCGCGTCCACTGAACTGGATACGACGATCGTGACGGGTCAGGCGAAGGGGAAAAACTGCCGACCGCCCAGTGGACGGGTGGAGGTCTGCAGTTCTACCTACGGCAACAACGGCTGGCTGGGGTTGGCGCAAATCTGGGTCAGCGGCAAGCACATCACACAGGGGGCGGTCAAGGTCAACGACACCTACTTCAACACCTTGACCTACAACACCCCGGGGTGGAGAAATCTTGTAATGTGCCAAGAGGTCGGGCATACCCTGGGCCTCGATCACCAAGACGAGAACTTCGATAACCCGAACCTGGGAACGTGCATGGATTACACGAGCGACCCCTATGGTCCGCCCAACAACGAGCATCCCAACCGGCATGACTATGACCAACTGGTGACGATTTACTCGCACCTCGACAGCACGACCACGGTCGGCAGCGCGGTCCCCTCAGGGCAGATGCCGCCGGCGATGGGCGAGATCGACTTCGAGGGACCCGGCCAGTGGGGCCGGCTGGTCCGCGGATCGCGCCAGAGGGGCACGTCGGTGTACGAGCTCGACTTCGGCGGTGGCCACAAGGTGTTTACTTTCGTCATTTGGGCAAGGGAGGGCGGTCGCTAGCTGTTGGCGCTTGCTTCCAGCAAATCCTGCAGGTCCCCCTGCTGCCGCGGGTTCGATGACCCCAGTCAACAAGTAAGGCAGTCAAGCAATCAACCAAGGTTGACGCGGACGGCGACGTCGAATTTGAAGTAGAGCTGGCGGACAATGCGAGCCTTGTACTTGCGGCCGAATTTGCGGATGACCGCGGCCACCCCCGCGCGCCGCGTAATGGGAGTGGCGCGGAACTCGGCTTTGTGGCCGCGGGCCGAGATTCGGATCCTGGGCTTGCGCAGCAGGTTCTTGTACCACTGGGTGTCGGAGCCGCGTACCGGCAGCAGGTAGAGCCAGTTTCCTTCCAGGACGAACCAGACCGGCATTGAGAGGCGCCGCCCGGACCTCCGCCCGATAACACTGATCTCAATCTGACGCAGTTGCGCCAACCCCGCCCCTGGCGGGGCCAGCCGCTCCTTCAGCCCCTCCCGCTTTGGCATGGTCCGATCTCCGAAGGGCCGATTCTACATCACGCCGCTTGTCATCCCGAGGCGCAGCCGAGGGATCTGTTGTTACCAAGAACAAAGCAGATTCCTCACCGCCCCAGGCACGCAAGGGTTCGGAATGACAACCGTAGAGCGCGGCAGTTTTCAGTCGCTGGCAGCTGCGCGGGGGACGGCTTTTTCCGCGAGGAGTTCGTCCACGCGCTCCAGCGCGCGGCGGAGGCGGTTGGATTCATAGCCGTAGCCGATGCGCAGGTAGCCCGGCATCTCGAACTGCTCGCCCGGCACCAGCAGCACGCTCTTGCGCACGCGCAGGGCTTCGGCCAGCTCGGCCGTGTTCCAGCCGCCTTGCCCGAGTCGGGCGCGCAGCCCGAAATAGGCGATGGCGCCGGCGGCGGGCGGGATGTGAGTGAGCAGGTCGCGGTGGCGCCCGGCCCAGTCGCGCAGCACGGGGTAATGCTTGCGCAGGATGTGGCGGGTGCGCTCGAAGAGCTGGTCGCGGCGCGCGGGAGCGAGCGCCCGGGTGGCCAGGCGATCGCTCATTACCGTGGGGGCGATGGTGGTGTAGTCGTGGTAGCCCCAGAGCGTGTCGGCGAACTCCGGCGTGGTGACCACCCAGCCGACGCGCAAGCCGGGCAGGCCGAAGGATTTCGACAGCCCGCCAGTGCAGAGGACGCGCTCGTAGCGGCCATAGAAAGTGGGCGTGAGCCGGCCGTCGAGCTCGGCGCCGCGGTAGACTTCGTCGGAGAGCAGCCAGGCGCCAGCGTGGGCGGCCACGGCGCAAATCTCTTCGATCGCTTTCTCCTCCAGCACGGCGCCGGTGGGGTTGTTAGGGTTGCAGATGGCGATGAGGCGGGTCTTCGGCGTCACGAGCCGCTTCAGTTCGTCGAGGTCGGGCGCCCATTGTAATTCTTCGCGCAGCCAGAGCGGCTTGAGCTCGGCGCCGAAAGCGCGCGCCAGCCCGCCCACC
>JBOGNW010000009.1:0-5074 GCA_050747425.1 Candidatus Acidiferrales bacterium | reverse complement strand
AGTGCATGTAGACGCGGCCGTTGCGGTAGCCGGGCACGGCCATCACGAAGCCGATGATTTCCTTAGCGTCGAAGGCGCCGAAGACCTGCCCGCCGATTTTCATGGCGACCACGAACAAGCGCAGCGGAACCACGTCCACGTCTTCAAAACCCCAGATGATTTTCTGCAACTCGACGCAGCGCTGGAATTCGTCGAGCTCGGTGAGCGGCCGGATTGCGACCGCGGCTGCCATCAGTCCGCCTCCCGGCTCTTGACCAGCTCCCAAAGGTCGTTCAGCTCCGTGGGCGTGGCATCCTGCGGACGGCGGTCGGTTTTGGCGAGCTCGGCTTCGACTTGCGCAAACCGCGCGCGGAAACGCCGGTTGGTGCGGCGCAGAGCGGGCTCGGGGTCGTAGCCGAGATAACGGGCGATGTTTACGGCCACGAACAGCAGGTCGCCGACTTCGTCTTCGAGCCACTCCTTGTCACTGCTCAAGCGAGCGCGGTTCAGTTCTTCCACTTCTTCGTCCAGCTTTTCCAATAGGTCCTCAAAACGTTCCCATTCGAAACCGACCTGCGCGGCGCGGCGGCTCACCTGATAAGCTTCGAGCAGCGCTGGAAAAGTCGCGGGCACGCCGGACAAAGCGGACTTATCTTGCGAGGGCACCGGAGAATGCGCCTGGCGTTCGGCGGCCTTGAGCGCTTCCCAGTTGGCAACCACCTGCTCGGCGCTGTCGGCCTGGGCGGTGCCGAAGACGTGGGGGTGGCGGCGAATCAGCTTTTCGTGCAGGCCGCGGACGACATCCTCGATGGAGAAGCGGCCCTGCTCGCCGGCCATCTGGGCGTGGAAAAGGATTTGCAGCAGCAGGTCTCCCAGCTCGTCGCGCAAGGCTTGCGGGTCGTCGCGCTCGATGGCGTCGAGCACCTCGTAGGTTTCTTCGAGCAGATAGGTGCGCAGGCTGCGGTGAGTTTGCTCGCGGTCCCAGGGACAGCCGCCGGGCGCCCGAAGTCGGGCCATTACAGCCACCAGGTCTTCGAATGTGGGCTTCCCGGCCACGGCTGCTCCTGCACCTTCGGGGGAATCGAAGAATTTACGCCCAAGCTGCGGAACTCGCAAGTCCTCGGAAGGGTGAGATTCTTCGGCCTGCGGCCTCAGAATGACAAGCAAAGAATCGCGCAGCGGTGGGCAAGGGGACTTACTCCCATCGGAGACGGCGGTCGCTTGTGGCCGCCCCGCAGCAATGCTAGACTAAAAAGTTCGTGGGGAGCGGAGAAGTCTTCCCTTTGAGTCAATATGCCTGAATCCAAGAGCGAATCGGACACCTTTGCTGTCGTCGACAAGCGGCGGTTCACCTCGGAAGGAGACCGCCGGCCGGGGGTGGAATCGCCTGCGCCGCCGCCGCACGTGCCGCTGCCAGAACCAGCTCCTGCTCCCAAAGCCGCCCCGGTGGCCGAAAGCGAGGCCTCTCGCTCCGCCCGGCAGTCTTACGAGCGGCAGGCCAACCGCCGGGGCGAGCGACAAGCGGATTTCGAGAGCGTAGTGCTTTCTCTTTCAACTTTGGCTTTGCAGCAACTGGGGCTAGTCGAAGACCCCGTCGCCGGCCGTATTCCCGCCGACCTCGAGGCGGCCCGGCACGTAATTGACATGCTCGCGGTGGTGCAAGAGAAAACCCTCGGCAACCTGAGCCCGCAGGAGCAGCAGTTGCTGGAGCAGGTGCTTTACGAGCTGCGAATGTCCTTCGTCGCGTTGACCAGCGGCCAGAAACCCGGCGCCCCCAAAGGCAAGGCGGGCGCCTGAGGCGCCATGGCGCGCCTGCGGCTGACCTTCCTCGGCACCGGCACCTCCATGGGCGTGCCCACGCTGGGCTGCGAGTGCCACGTCTGTTTGTCCTCTGACCCGAGAGACCGGCGGACGCGCCCCTCGCTGCTGCTGGAGTACGACGGCCACGCGGTGGTGATTGACACTTCGCCCGATTTCCGGCAGCAGTTGCTGCGGGCCAGCGTCAAGCGGCTGGACGCCGTGCTCGACACCCACGGGCACGCCGACCACATCCTGGGGCTCGACGACCTGCGCGCCTACAATCTCAAGCAAGGCAAAATCACTCTCTACGCCAACCGCGAAACGCAGGACGTGATTCGCCAGACGTTCTATTACATTTTTGGCAAAGGTACGCCGAACAGCACGGTGCCGGAGGTGGAGCTGCGCGAAATCAACGGCCCGGTGCGTCTTTTCGGACGCACCATCGTGCCCTTGCCGGTCGAGCACGGCTCGATGCCGGTGCTGGGGTTCCGCTTCGGGCGCGCCGCTTATGTGACCGACTTCAGCCGCATCCCGCCGGACTCGCTGGAGCAGTTACGGGGACTGGAAGTGTTGATTCTCGACGCGCTGCGCGACCGGCCGCATCCCAATCACTCCACCGTCGAGCAATCGCTGGCGCTCGTGCGGGAGTTGCGGCCGCGGCAGGCTTACTTCACCCACATCGCTCACGACCTCGGGCACACGCAAACGAACGCGCGGCTGCCGGGCGGGGTTGAGCTGGCCTACGACGGGCTGAGCGTGGAAGTGGAGGACTAAGGTGGCGATGCGCGTGGCGCGTTCGCTGGGCGAGGTCGAGGCGCCGCTCGAGGCACCGGTGGTGACGGTGGGCAACTTCGACGGCGTGCACCGCGGTCACCAGCGCATCCTGGAAACGGTGGTCGAAGAGGCGCGCCGGCAGCGCGGGACAGCGGTCGCCGTGACTTTCGAGCCGCCTCCCTCCAAAGTGCTGCGCCCGGAGGCGGCGCCGCCGCTGCTCACCACGCTCGAGCAAAAACTTGCGCTGCTCGAGGCAGCCGGCCTCGACCTAGCAGTGGTGGTTCCGTTCACGCGCGAGTTCTCTCAGCTTTCGCCGCGCGCCTTTGCTGATGAAGTACTCCACCGCGGGCTGGGCGCGACGCTGGTGTGCGTGGGAGAAAGTTTTCGCTTTGGACAACGGCAGGCCGGCGACGTAGCTTTGCTCCGGGAACTCGCGCGGGAATTCGGGTTTGGGGTGCGGGTGGTGGCTCCGGTCGTCTTTCGCCGTCAAACCGCATCGAGCTCACTTGTCCGCCAACTCATCCAGAAGGGCGAGGTAGCGCGGGCCGGGCGGCTGCTGGCGCGGCCCTATGCGTTGACAGGCAGCGTCGAACCGGGGGCGGGGCGCGGCCGCACGCTTGACTTCCCTACCCTGAATCTCCTTCCCGAGCAGGAGTGCCTGCCGGCGCGCGGCGTTTACGCCACCGAGACCGTCGTGAATGGGCGGGCGTTTCCCTCGGCGACGAATGTGGGCGTGCGCCCCACGTTTGGCGGGGAAAAACTGGTGGTGGAATCCCACCTGCTCGATTTCCGAGAGACAGTGACGGCGGTGCGGCTCGAGGTGCGCTTCCATGAGCGGCTGCGCGCGGAGCGGAAGTTCCCTTCGGGCGAGGCCTTGCGGGAACAAGTCCAGCAGGATGTCGAGCGCACGCGGCGGTTCTTTGCCCGGCGGCACCGGCTAGTGGCGCGTCGCCCGCGCGGGGTCACGGCCGCGGACTAAACCAGTAAAACCGGGTCAAGGTTCACGCACATTGACCCCCCAAAGGAGGAAAAGCGGCATGAACGGAAAATTAGGCTTGTTTGGAGCTCTTCTGCTGATCCCGATGGTCGGCGCAAGAGCGCAGGAGATACAAATCAGTCGGGAAAACAAAACAATTGCGGTGACGGTCACCGAGTCGGTCGAGGCAGAACCAGAGATAGCTGAAATAACGGTTGGGTTCCGAAACTATGGACTGACACAGGACAGCGCATTCTCAGAAAACATTCAGGCTTCTGACCGCATACTGGAAGCCCTGTCTAAGCTTGGGATTCCAAAGGAGAGCATCGAAACGGAAGCTGTGGAACTCCACGCGGCTTTTGACGAAGACTGGCCTAAGGAATGGCAAAAGGAGCGCAAGTTCGAGGCAGTACAGTTATGGAGGATCCGGGTCTCCGTGGCTAGCGCACAGAATGTCGTGGACACGTCTGCGCAGGCAGGAGCCAACCAAATTGGAGGAGTTCAGTGGACAGTGCGGGATCAGGCGGCCTTACAGGCAAAAGCATACTCTGCTGCACTCGGCAAGTCCCGCGGACTCGCTGACGCAATGGCCAACGGCCTCGGCGGAAGATTGGGCGGGCTGATTTATGCGAGCAACACCGAACCTGTTCGTCGGGCATTTGTTGGATATTTGGGAGGGGTCCGGTCGGCGGTTGCCACGCAAACGAGAGCTGAATTGAAGTTGTTTCCGCAAAAGGTAAAGGAAGAGGCAACAGTCTACGCGGTTTTTGCGTTGGACTAGTTGGCAGTCGCCGGCTTTTCCATCTTCGCGCGGGCCATCCAGGCGTTGACGTTGGCTTCCAGCACATCGAGCGGCAGGGCGCCGCTGCCGAGGACGACGTCGTGGAACTCGCGCAGGTCGAAGCGCTCGCCCAGCTCTTGCTTGGCCTTGGCGCGCAGAGCTTTGATTTTCAGCTCGCCCATCTTGTAGGCGAGGGCCTGGCCGGGCCAGCCGATGTAGCGGTCGATCTCGGTGGTGACCTCGTGCCGCGAGAGAGCAGTGTTGTCGGCGAGGAACGAGAGCGCCCGGTCGCGCGACCAGCCCATCGTGTGCATCCCGGTGTCCACGACGAGCCGGCAGGCCCGCCACATCTCGTAGGTCAGCCGCCCGAAGTTGCTGTAGGGATCCCGGTAGAAGCCCGCCTCCCGGCCCAGGAACTCCGAGTAGAGGCCCCATCCCTCGCCGAACGCGTCCACGTACGCGTAGCGCCGGAAGGGGTGCAGGCCCGTGCGCTCCTGCGCGAGCGACGTCTGCAGGTGGTGGCCGGGCACCGCCTCGTGCAGGGTCAGCGCCTCCAGCGTGTACAGGGTGCGCGTCTCCAGGGCGTAGGTGTTGACCCAGTACTCGCCCGCGCGCGTGCCGTCGATGGGGGCGCCGTTGTAGCGGCCGGCGGTGTACTTGGGCGCGATGTCCGCGGGCACGGGGACGACGCCGTAGGACTGGCGGGGCAGCGTCTTGAAGAGCGAGGGCAGCTTGCCGTCCATCCTCTTCGCGATGTACGAGGC
>JBOGNW010000008.1:0-4220 GCA_050747425.1 Candidatus Acidiferrales bacterium | reverse complement strand
AGAGCGCGTCTTGCAGCGCCGCCGAGAGCGCGTGCAAGGGAGCGCCGCCGCCCTCGCCCATGCCCTTGGCGCCGTTGTAGGTGAAGGGCGAAGGACTTTGCAGATGATCGCAGCGCAGCGTCGGCATATTCACCGCGGTGATAGGTACATAGTCGCTGAAGGTAGCGGTCGTCATGTTGCCTTCCTCGTCGTAGGCGCAGGTTTCCAGCAGCGCCGCCCCGATGCCGTGCGCGGTGGCGCCGTGCACCTGGCCCTCGACGATGAGCGGGTTGATGACTCGCCCGCAGTCGTCCACCACGGCGTAGTCAAGAATCCTAGGCAGAAAAGTTTCCCGGTCCACCTCCACCACGGCGATGTGGAGCTGCGCGCTGTAGGTGAGCGTCAGATTGCCGTACTTGCGCTTGAGGTCGGGCAGCTTAAAGGGCGGGCGATACACGTAACGGCAGTTGAGCGTAACGTCCAAATCTTCCGGCAGCACGGCGTTATTGACGTTCACAAAATTCGCCAGGCCCCAATAGTTGATGGACTTCGCGGTCCCTTTGACTCGCACTTCCGGACCTTGTGCGCCCACACCAAACTCCAAAGCATCCTCTTCCGCCTCGAGCGCGAAAGCGGCCAAGCGTTTCATCTCGGCTTTGAGTTTCTGCGCCGCACCATAGACGGCCGAGAGCCCGGTCACGGCAAACTGGCTGGCGTAGGTGCCGGAGTGGCCGGTGTGGGCATTGCGCTCGGTGTCAAAACCCGGCCGCACGGTGACCAGGTCGGGCGTGACGTTGAGCACATCGGCGACCACCTGGGCGGCGGTGGTTTCGTGCCCCTGGCCCTGAGGGACGGAGCCGAGGCTGACCACCAGGTGGCCGTCAATGTCGAGCTTGACGATGGCGACCTCCGACTGCCCGGAAAACGGCGCGTGGGGATTGATGATGCGCGCCTGCCCGAAGTTATTGGTGCCGGAGTCGAGTGTGGTTCCGATGCCGATTCCGACGAGGCGCCCTTCGGCCCGCGCCTGGCGCTGCTTTTCTTGCCAGTCGTCCCATCCGAGGCGCGCCTGTGCCAGCTCCAGCATGCGCGCGTAGTTGCCCGAGTCGTACACGCAGCCGTTGGGGGTGGTGTAGGGAAACTCCTCGGCGGGAATGTAATTGCGGCGGCGCATCTCGTCGGTAGGAATTCCCAGCGCGTGCCCGCAAAGATCCACCACCCGCTCGAGAAACCAGAGATGCTGCATGCGCGAGTAGCCGCGGTTGGGCCCGACGGGGCACTTGTTGGTGCAAACCTGGGTAAAGTCGAGCCGGAAGTTGCGGAAGCGGTAAGCGCCGGGGAGCACCTGCGCCCAGATAATGCAGCCCAGGGGCTCGTAGCGCGGGTAGGCGCCGCAATCGTCAATGTGGCGCGACTGAAGGGCGGTGATGACCCCGTTCTCATCGAGCGCCACGCGCGTATCCAGGAAGGTGCGCTCGTTGCCGTGGGCGCTGGCGGTCATGTGCTCGGAACGCGTCTCCACCCATTTCACCGGGCGTCCGCCCGCCTTGCGCGAGGCCAGAGCGCAAATCGCCATATAGGGGTAGTTGGTAATCTTGATGCCGAAGCTGCCGCCGATGTCGTAGGTCTGCACGCGGAGCTGGTCAATGCGCACACCCAGGGCCAGCGCCAGAAACTGAATAGCAAAAGCGGGAAAGGAGTTGTTGCACCAGAAGGTAACACTGTCGTCGGCCGCATCCCACTGCGCGATGATGGCGTTGTTTTCGAGCGGGGTGCTGGAGAAGCGGTGGAAGTGCAGCCGCCCGATGCTCACCACCTGCGCGGCTTCGCGAAAGGCCTTGTCAACGTCGCCGTAATCGAACTCACCGTGCCACACCACGTTGGTTCCGGCCGATTCGTGCAAAAGGGACTTGTCGCGGAGGGCATCCTCGGCGTCCACCACCGCTGGCAGGCGCTGGTAGTCCACCTGCACCAGCTCGGCTGCGTCCACCGCCCCCAGGCGCGTCTCGGCCACCACCGCCGCCACCGGCTCGCCCTGATAGCGCGCTTTGTCCACTCCCATGGGGTAGTCAACAATCTTCGCGCCCGGCTCCGGGCCGATTTCGATGAAGGGTTTCACCAGCCGCGCCACCTCCGCCCCGGTCAGCGTGCAGACCACGCCGGGCGCGGCCTCGGCGGCCGTCACATCCACTTTCTCGATGCGGGCGTGGCCATAGGGCGAACGCACGAGACACAGGTGGAGCATCCCCGACAAGCGGTAGTCGTCCACAAACTTCCCCTGGCCGCGGATGAGCCGCGCCTCTTCTTTGCGCCGGAGGGGCTGGCCAACCCACCGCCCCTCGGCCGCGGCGGGCAAGCCCGGTGGCTTTTCAGGAGCCGCTTTCTTTGCGGGCGGCGTTTTCTTTCCTTTTTTCGCGGGCATGCGCGCGCTCCTAGAGCAAGGCCTTCTGCAAGCCGCTAATCAATTTCTGCACATTCTTTTTAGCCAGCGGTTCGAGCAAGCCCCCGGCAACCGAAAGCAGCGGGCCGAAAAGATGCGCCTCGCCTTTCCAGCGCACGCGCGTCCAGCCGGCGGAGTCTTCTTCCAGCTCGAAACCGGCGTTAAGGTCCACGCTGCCGCCGGCGACGCTTCCCTTGCCTTCATAGAGCGCCTTACGGGGCGGCTCGGTCGCCGCCAGCCGAAGCTTAAGGCTGGCGGTACCGCCGATGTGCGAAATTCCCACCTTCACGTTCACAGTGAAATTCTTTTCGTCTTCGACGCTCAAGCCCTGGAAGTCGGGCAGCAGCGGCGCGAACTGCTCCGGGTCAGTCAAAAAAACGAACACATCGGCGGCGGGCCGGTGCACTTGAAACTCGCCTGCAAAGGCAATCGCCATTGTCTATCGTCCCGCCCTCGCCCCTGCCGCCGCTTGAATGGCTTTGAAGATGTTCTGGTAGCCCGTGCAACGGCAACAGTTCCCGGCAATGGCTTTGCGAATGTCCGCCTCGTCCGGCTGCGGATTTTTCGCGAGCAACTGGTAAGCGGAGAGCATCATTCCCGGCGTGCAATAGCCGCACTGCAAGCCGTGGTGTTCGGCAAAAGCTTCCTGCAAGGGATGCAGGCGCGCGTTCTGCTCCAGTCCTTCCACGGTCAGCACTTCTCCCCCGTCGGCCTGCACGGCAAAAACCGTGCACGACTTGACGCTGGCGCCGTTCAAAAGCACGGTGCAGGCGCCGCAGTAGCTGGTGTCGCAGCCCACGTGGGTTCCGGTCAGGTTCAACTCGTCGCGCAGCAAGTCCACCAGCAGCAGGCGCGGTTCTACTTCCAGCGCGCACAACCTCCCGTTCACGCGGACTGTTATCGGAACTCGTGGAATCGCTTCAGCCATAAATGTGACTGACCTCCACTGTCTCTCCCCGCGCCCGCCGCAGCGCGATTTCGGCCGCGCGCTTCACCAACACCCGCACCAGATTCCGCTTGTAGGCCGCGGAGCCACGCTGGTCGCTCTGCGGGTCGGCCATGGCCGCAGCCGCTTCCGCAGCCGCCTCAAGGGTCTTCGCGGTGAGCCGCTGGCCGCGTAGCTCGGCCTCGGCGTCGGTTGCCTTGATGGCAGTCAGACCCACCGCTCCCAGAGCCACACCCGCCTCGCGGCAGAGGTCTCCATCCTCCAGCGTCAACTGCACCGCCGCGCTGGCGGTGGCGTAGACAGGCGCGCTGCGCTTGACCCCGAGATAAGCTCCGCCGCTCCGCGGCAGCGGTCGCTGGATCACAACCTCGCGCACCACTTCAGCAGGTGCGAGGACGGTTGTATAGGCGTCGGTGATGAATTGCGTCAAGGGGATGACGCGCTCACCCGCCGGGCTCACGGAAACCACTTCCGTCGAAAGCGTCAGCAGCACCGGCGCCCAATCGCCGCTGGGGTCGGCTTCGGCCAGCGAGCCGCCAATCGTCCCGCGGGTGCGCACCTGGACGTCGGCGATGCCCGCCGCGCAATCGTGCAACAGAGGAATCTGCTGGGTCGCGGCCGAGCTTTCAATTTCCACGTGCCGGGTCAAAGCCCCAAAGCGCACCGCTTCCTCGTCTTCGCGCATGTAGGACAAGTCGGGAACGAAATTCAGATCCACGAGATGCTGGGGGCTGGCGAGGCGCAGCTTCATCAGCGGAATCAGGCTCTGACCGCCGGCTAGCAGACGCGCTTCCTCGCCCAGCTCCGCCAGCAGACGGACGGCTTCCTCGAGTGAACCGGCGCGGTGATAGTGGA
>JBOGNW010000007.1:0-6448 GCA_050747425.1 Candidatus Acidiferrales bacterium | reverse complement strand
TCCTTCAGTAAAGCTTCTCTGCTCGCCCGTGCATCCGCTGCGCCAGCTCCACTAGGCGGAAAAGGATGGGAGCTGCCGTGCCCGCGGGAAGCGAACGCGTCTCTCGTGCCTTCGAAATATTTGCCAGCACTGTCTCCCAGCCTGTCTCTCCGAACGAACTCGTCACTCGCTCCAGTGCCTGTTTGGGCGAAGGTACGGGCTGGCCTTCCAGCTCCAGCAAGGCCGCGGCGCATGAGCGGAGCGGGCCGGCCGCGTCCGCAGTCGCCAACACTGCCTGCTCTTCCCGCAGACTGCGCGACACGTAGTAACTCCGAAGCCGCAGCGTCAGGTTTAACAGTTGCTGCCGGAGTTGGACGAGCTTAGCTTCCCGCGCAATCGTCAATCCGGCAAGGGGATTGTCGCCGTAAAGCACCCGATGGCGACGTAGGATGTCCGCAAATTTCTGGGCAAAGGCGCGTGCCGCTGCCTCGATCTCGCTCTGAAGCACAAACATGGCCCGGAGCTGTATGGCTGCTTGCGCGACCCGCAAGGGGTCTCGCACCTGATCCATCTGACCTTGCTCGAAGGCCAACAGCACCACGACTACGTTCACGTCAGAGGTCGCCCGCAGCTTCCCGTCCGCCGCGCTGCCATAGAGAACCACAGACCGGAGGTTCGAGCCCAAGGCCTTTGCCGCAGCGGACACAAAATCGGTAAGCGCCTGCTGAACCCGCGCGGGTAAATCCAGTCGTTCCAATTGCTCTGCCGTACTCATGAGCCCTCCCCGAAGTGAGGTGAATGGTCGGTATGTTAAGTTTTGGTTGAAGCCAAGTCAACCCGTGCGTCGGGGAGCGCACAGTCCGCCGGGCAAGTCAACGCGACGGGCTAACCCGTTTCGACCTGGACGATCTGCCTCTTCGAATGAGCCAAAACCATTCTCTTTCGAACGGACCCTCACGGCTGAGCTAGAGTGCGAGCATTTGCAGCGCTCTGGTCTGTCCCGTAAAGGTCTCAAAGAGGATTAGCACACCGAGTCGGACTGTCGAAGACAAGAAACAGGGGTTGGTATCACTTACCCTGGGAGTGCGTTGACAGGCCTGGGGGCGTGGCCTAAGATGGTTGCCTCACCGGGCGGATTTCCCACGATGATTGGCCAAACCATCTCGCATTACAGAGGGGGGAAGCCGGTTCCCGAAAGGGCGGAGTAGTTCAGGGGGCGAGGATGGTTTGGAGTTTGCGGCTGAGGTCGTCGAGCGTAAAGGGCTTCTGGAGAAAGGCCATGCCGGGCTCGAGCACGCCGTGGTTGACGATAGCGTCGTCGGTGTAGCCCGACATGTAGAGAACTTTCACGTGCGGGTGGCGGGCGGTCAGATGCTCGGCCAACTCGCGGCCGGTCATGCCGGGCATGATGACGTCAGTCATCAGCAAGCTGATGTGTTGGGCGTTCGTTTCCGCCAAGCGAATCGCCTCGCGGCCGCTGCCGGCCTCCAGCACACGGTAGCCGTTTGATTCCAAATAGGCCCGCACGAGTTTTCGCAGCAGCTCTTCATCCTCCACCAGCAGCACGGTGTGGTCGGCGCCATTGAGCGGGGCGGCCACGCCCAGCGGCTCCGGCAGGACGGGCGCTTCGACGGCTTCTTCCACACGGGGCAGATACACCTTGAAGGTCGTCCCCTGAGCCACCTCACTGTACACCCAGATGTAGCCTCCGCTCTGCTTGACGATGCCGTACACGGTGGCCAGCCCCAGCCCCGTGCCTTTGCCCTGCACTTTGGTGGTGAAGAAAGGCTCGAAGAGCCGCGCAAGAGTTTCCTTGTCCATGCCGTGACCCGTGTCACTGACGGCCAGCATGACGTAGGAGCCGGGCTCGGCGGTGAGGTGGTGCTGGGTGTAGGCGGCGTCGAACTCGATGTTGTCGGTTTCCAGCGTCAGTTGGCCGCCCCTGGGCATGGCGTCGCGGGCATTGACGGCCAGATTCATGATGACCTGGGAGAGCTGGCTGGGGTCGGCCTTGGCGCGGCCCAACTCCGGATGGAGCCGCAGGGCCAATTCAATGTCTTCGCCAATCAGCCGCCGCAACATCTGTTCAATGTCGGCCACGACGGTGTTGAGGTTCAACACCCGCGGCTGCAAAACCTGTTTGCGACTGAAGGCCAGCAGTTGGCGGGTCAAGGAAGTGGCGCGCTCGGCGGTTTTGTGGACTTCCTCGGCGTGGCGGCGCAGAGGGTGGTCGCGGCCGAGGCGGTCAATCAGGAGCTCGCTGTGCCCGCCGATAACCATCAGCAGGTTGTTGAAGTCGTGCGCCACCCCGCCGGCCAGGCGCCCGACCGCTTCCATCTTCTGCGCCTGCTGGAACTGTTCTTGGAGACGCTTGTGCTCGGTGATGTCGGTGGCGGCGGCATAGATGAGGTGCTCCTCCGGCACCGGCGTGCCACTCCACAGCAAATGCCGGTAAGTGCCGTCTTGGGCGCGATAGCGGTTCTCGAAGAGGACGACGGAGGCTCCGCCGGCGACCTTGTCGGCCTCGGCCAGCGTGCCGGCGCGATCGTCGGGGTGAACGAACTCCAAGTAAGGACGAGACAGTAGCTCCTCCATCGAATACCCGAGCGTTTTCGTCCAGGCGGGATTCAGCCGTTTGAAGAAACCGTCAAACCCGGCGACGCACAGCAGGTCGTTGGAGACAGCGAAGAAGCGCTGCTGCTCCGCTTCGAGTCGCCGGCGCTCGGTGACGTCCTGCGCCAGCACCAGCCGGCCCCGCCGGCCGCCCCACTCAAAAGCGTGGGAGGTAATTTCGACGTCGATAGCGGTTCCATCCTTCTTCCGATGTCGCCAGAGACCGGCCCACGCCAGGTTCTCCTTGGTGGCCGCCATGTCCTCCAAGAGCCGGGGCATGTCCTCCGCCGGGCGGACATCCCTGATGGTCATGCCCAGGAATTCCTCCCGCGAATATCCGTATTGCTTCACGGCAGCGGCATTGACGGCGAGAAAAGCGAGAGTCTCCAGGTCATAGACCCACATGGGCTGGGGATTCTGCTCGAAGAGGAGCCGGTAGCGCTCTTCCGAATCGCGGAGTGCCTCTTGGGCTCGTTGGCGCTCGCTGATGTCGCGCACAATGCCGGTGAAAAAGCGCTGGCGGCCCTTGACCATTTCCCCAAAGGAAATCTCCAGCGGGATTTCTTCCCCCGACTTGCGCAGGCCGGGCAGCTCCACACCGGCCCAGGGGATATGCCTCTGCCCGGTGTTCAGATAGCGTCCGAGGGCGCCTTTGTGCCGGTCCCGAAGATGCTCCGGCATCAACAAGGTGAGCGACTGACCCAGAAGCTCGCCGGGGGAATAGCCGAAGATTTTCTCCGCCGCCGGGTTGGCGAAGAGAATGGTGCTGTGCTCATCAATGGTGAGAATGGCGTCGGTGGCGGTCTCGGCCACAACGCGGTAGCGTTCCTCGCTCTCCCGCAAGGCGGCGTCGGCGCGCCGGTGCAGGCGATGCAGGAAGGCTAGGGTGAGCAGGAACAAGACCGCGGTCACCGCTCCCAGGCCCAAGGCCCAGGGCAGCACCATTTGGGGAATCTCCGCATAAACTTCCGCCGCGGGCACGCGCACGCCGATTAAGCCGTTCAGCTCGGGGCTGTAGGCGTAGGCGGAGATGCGTGGCCCGCCGCTCGTGGTTTGGTCTTCTCCCACCCAATCTTCTCGGGCCGCAATCAGTGCCGCCATCGTGGCTGGGCCGCCCGGCCGTTCTTGCGTGAGGGTCTGGTTGCCGACATAGGTGCCCACGTCGTCTGGCGGGATGGTGTTGAGAACGACCGTGGCACCGCTGCTGATGACGATCAGGTGGCTGCCCACGAAGCGCTTGGCGCTGGCGTGCCACACTCGTTCCAGATCTGCGAGCGCCTGCGTGGGGTCCTGGCGGTTTACGCTAACCGAGACATGGTAGTCAGCCGCTAGCGTCCGGGCTAGGCGAAGCCGATTTTGGTGCAGGGTGTCGAGAAGGGAGTTTCGGTTGACACGGTAGGTGAGGTAGCCGATCGTCGAGCTACAGAGGAGGACGAATCCCCCCAGGAGAATAACCGTGCGCCCTAAGCGCGCAGTCTGCGTCGGGGGGGGACGGCTGTCACTTTCGCCATTGGGTTCCGTTTCCACGCAGCCTCCCTAGCGCCACCTCGCTAGATTCTCCCCGGGCGGCACTAAGATTAGGGTTCTAGGGTAGATTTATTCCCTCCCTGGTTGTCAACCTGTTCGCGGTACAGGGTAGGCTTCCCGTTAGGGAACCGCAGGGCTTCGGAACGCAATCGAGGCCGAATTCCCCTGCGGGACCGGATGCCGACTCTTTTTTTGCGACCGGCTGTGCTACGCTGTCGCTGCCGTGTCTGACCCGGTGCTCCAGCAAAAACGTCTGACCAGCGAGAAGGCCGAGCGATTCACCGAGTCGGTGATTCGCGAGATGACGCGGCAGGCGATGCTGCACGGGGCGGTCAATCTGGCGCAAGGCTTTCCCGATTTTGCAGCGCCCGAGGAGGTCAAGCGCGCCGCCCAGGAGGCCATCGGGCGCGACATCAACCAGTACGCCATCACCTGGGGCGCCAAGAGCCTGCGTCAGGCCATCGCCCGGCAGATGAAAGTCTGGCAGGGACTCGAGGTAGACCCCGAAACCGATATCACGGTCTGCTGCGGCTCAACCGAGGCGATGATTGCGGCGCTGCTGGCCGTCTGCAACGCCGGCGATGAAATCGTCATCTTCGAGCCATATTATGAGAACTACGGCCCGGACGCCATTCTCTCCGGGGCGCGGCCACGCTTCGTCAAGCTCCATCCGCCGCAGGACGGGGAAGGGGGGTGGCTCTTTGACGAAAAGGAGCTGCGCGCCGCCTTTGGCCCCCACACCAAGGCCATCGTCTTGAACACGCCCAACAATCCCACCGGAAAAGTGTTCACGCGCGCCGAGCTGGAGTTCATCCGCGACCTGTGCGTGGAGTGGAACGTCCTGGCGCTCACCGATGAAATCTACGAGCACATCCTGTACGACGGCACGCGCCACATCTCCATCGCCACGCTCGAGGGCATGCGCGAGCGCACCGTCACCATCAACGGGATGTCGAAGACCTACAGCGTCACGGGCTGGCGGGTGGGTTGGGCAGTGGCGCCGCCGGCGATTGCCAGCGCCATTCGCAAGGTGCACGACTTTCTGACTGTGGGGGCAGCGGCGCCGCTCCAGGAGGCAGGGGCGGTGGCGTTGTCGCTGCCGGAGAGTTACTACCACGAGCTGGCGTCGCGCTACCGGGTGCGCCGCGAGCGTTTGCTGGGCGCACTGCGCGAGGCGGGGTTCGGGGTCTTCGTCCCGCGCGGGGCTTACTACATCATGACCGACATCTCGGCTTTCCTGCCGCGCAACGGGACCGACGACGTCAGCTTCACGGATACTCTGGTGAAGGAAATTGGCGTGGCGCCGGTGCCGGGCTCGAGCTTCTACAACGACCCGCGCGATGGCGCCCGCCAGGTGCGCTTTGCCTTCTGCAAGAAAGACTCGACCTTAGAGGAGGCGGCACGGCGGTTGCTGCGCCTGCGCGCCGGCTGATTTTTCTGCGACCAAGTCCGCCCAGCTAGGGCGTGGCGTCCACCTTGTGGGCGGCCAGTGTCAGTTGACCCCCGCTAAAGAAGAGCAGGCCTTTGACGGCCAGGGTCTGGCCGTTGGTCAGGGCGCTCACGCCGGCGACGCCGTCAAACTCCGTCTGACTCGAGGTTTCGACGGTGACCAAATCATTGCCGTCGTCGGCATCGAAGAGGCCGAGGAAGGGATTGAATTCGAAGTTGGGCGGCGCCGGCGCGCCGCTGACCGTACCGCGAATAGTTTGCTTCTTGAGAGTAATCTCTTCAGCCGTCACGCTGGAGCTGAGGGATTCCACCGGGTCCACTTCGACTCTCTGTCCTACGGCGAGGTCGCTCGGGTCGTTGAAGCGGCTGCCGGCTTCGGAATCGTCATCGTCGCCCTCCTCATCAACGTTAAACTGGGGCGGGGTGAGGGAGGAAATGGTGACGGTGATAGTGTCGTCGGTGGGCAGGGCAGCCGAGCAGGGCGCGACGTCGTGCAGGAGCAAGGTGAAGCTGGTGGCGTTGCCGCCGCCATCGCGCTCGACGCTGAGCACGAGTCCTTCGGCTTCTTCCTCGCCATCCTCGTCCTCGAGCTCGACTTCTTTGGCCACCAGGGTGCCGTCGCTGCGCAGGTCGGCTTCGACCTCGACAAACTGGTCGGCCGCCAGGCTGGCGAAGCTGTCGGCCAGTTCGGTGTCGTCGAAGTCTTCAAACTCCGTGCTGGCATCCACCGTGAAAGTGACCTGCTGGCAGTTCTCAAAGAGCTCGAGAACGAAGGTGCCGGCGGTGTCGCTGGTGCGGTTGACGCTCACGACGCGGCCCTCGGCCTCGAACTCATCCACCTCGCCCGGCACGTTGATGATCTGTGCGGTCAGCGTGGGAT
>JBOGNW010000006.1:0-6863 GCA_050747425.1 Candidatus Acidiferrales bacterium | reverse complement strand
CTCGCGACACTGCGCCCTGTTTACCCCCGCCGCATTGACGTGTGTGCCCGGAGCCAGCCACGCCCCTTCGAGCACCGGCGCGCGCGCCGAGGTAATAGTGACCACGATATCCGCCTCGCGCACCGCGGCCTCGGCGGTATCAACCGCCTCGACCCTAACGCCCAGTTCGGCGCTCATCCGTTCAGCAAAAGCCGCTCGGCGCGCTGCCGTTGGGCTGTAGGCTCGCACGGCGCCTAGCTTCCGCACCCGCGCCAGAGCCAGCAACTGCGTGGGTGCCTGGTGGCCGCAGCCAATCACGCCCACCCGTGCGGCCTCGGCCCGGGCCATGTATTTAGTCGCTACGCCACTGGCCGCTCCCGTCCGCATCCGCCCCAGGTAGTCTGCCTCGAGCAGCGCCACTAATTCGCCGGAATCGGCTCGGTAGAGCGGCACCAGGAAGCGCGTCCCGGTGCGAGAGCTCGTATAAATCTTCATCCCAAAGTAGCCGAGGCTGCTGTCGGCGGCAGCCATGTAGTGCAGCAAAACACCGCCGGGCACGGAAAGGCGCTGCCGGGGCTGATTCTCGACTCGCCCCGCCGCCTCTTGCCGGAACGCCTCTTCCACGGCCGCCAGGGCCGCCTCCATGGTCAGCAGGCGCTCCACGTCCGCTTCCGACAAATACAAGACACGCATGGCTCCTCGAAGCGAGGAAAGAAAGGGGCCGCGGCCAGCGAAAGGCCGCTAGCCACCGAAGGAAACTCCGGTGGCTCGGGCGGTGCGGATGAAGTCGCTCCGGGCGTTTACGAATTTGTAGACGCCGATGGCCTCTTCCATGGTGCAGGACTGAATGTCGCCGCACCGCAGGCAGACCATGTAGCCGAACTTGCCCTGAGCGATCAGGTCGGTGGCGGCCACGCCGAAGCGCAGGCCGAGCAGGCGGTCGAACGCCGTGGGGCTGCCGCCGCGCTGGATGTGGCCGAGGACCGTGACGCGCGTTTCTTTCTTGGTGTGCTTGCTGATGGCCCCGGCGAGGGTGATTCCCACTGTCCCCGGCTTGGCGGGGGGGAGCAGCTCGCCTTCGGCGTCGGTGGCGGGCAGCCTGATGCCTTCGGCCACCACCACCACGGTAAACTTTCGGCCCAGCGCCTCCCGCTCCATGATTTTGTCGCACACGCTCTGGATGGTGAAAGGAATCTCAGGAATGAGCACGATGTCGGCGTCTCCCGCCAGGCCCGACCACAACGCAATCCAGCCGGCATCGCGGCCCATCACTTCGACCACCATCACCCGGTTGTGGCTTTCGGCGGTGGTGGAGATGCGGTCAATGGCTTCGGTGGCCGTCTGCACCGCCGTCTCGAATCCGAATGTCACTTCCGTCACCGACAGGTCGTTGTCAATCGTCTTGGGCACGCCAACTACTTTCATCCCCATTTTGTAAAAGTCGTTGGCGATCTTGAGCGTGCCGTCGCCGCCGATGGCAACCAGCGCGTCAATGCCGAGCTTCTGCATGTTCTCCATACAGAGTTTGGAGAAATCCTTCACCACCTTCTGGCCGTTCTCTACCAGTTCGTAATTGAAGGGGTTGCCGCGGTTGGTGCTACCCAGAATGGTGCCGCCGCGGCCCAGAATGCCACGCACGCCGTCGTGGTCCAGCTCGCGCGTCTTCTCCGGCCAGATGAGGCCGTCAAAGCCGTCCTGGATGCCGATGACGCGCCAGCCGTGATCCAGCAGCGCGGCTTTCACCACCCCGCGGATAACGGCGTTGAGTCCCGGGCAATCACCGCCCCCCGTGCTGACCCCGATGGTGCGAATCGTTGCGGACATAGCCACCTCTCGCGCTCCAGCGTGCGGCAGGATTTCCCCCCGAGGAATTCGACGCCATTCTACAACAAACCAGGCACCGCAAGCCAAACCGTCAAGACCCCTCGGGCTGGGCGGTTAGCCACGCAGCAGGGGCCGCGTCAGGCAAGTAGGCCCGCCGCCCCCGTTGATTCCCAGCTCGCCGCCGGCAACGGTCTTCACCGTAAATCCCTGCTGGCGCAGTCGCGCCGCGGTGCTCGGGTTTTCTTCAAAGATAAGCACGACCTTATCGCCGAGGGCCAGGACGTTGCACGCCAACGTATCTCGCTCCGCCGGATCAATCTCCACCAGAGTAAACCCGCGGCTGCGCAGCAGCTCCACGGTTTCCACCGCCAGCCACGGCAAATCCACTAGCGCCGTGCGGGCGTCGAGCAGGCTCAGGAGCGACATCAGGTGCAGGCACGCGCTCGGCCCCTGACCATAGGGAAGCGGAGCCGCGACAACTTCGATGCCGTGCGGCGCCAGCAACGTTCGCAACTGCTCTATGCCCGCCGCGTTGGTGCGCAACCCGCACCCGGCGAGCACGGTCGAGGGGTCGAGCCACACCAGATCGCCCGCCTCCACCAGCCCCGGAGACAAAATCTCGCCCAGAACCGGAATCCCTTGCTGGCGATAGAAGAGGCGATGGTGGTCCGGTTCAGCGGCTCGCGCGCCTTTCCCCATGCGCAGGCAGAGGGCGCCGTGGTCGGTGAGGAAAGAGGCGTCGTGAACGTAGACGGCATCGAGCGAAAGATCGTCGCCCGCCGCCAGCCTCAGCACTTCGGCGCCCGCGGCCTCAAGAATCCCTCGCAAGGCTTCAAACTGCGCCTGGGCCACCGCCGGCTTAGGCTCGTGCGCGTACCCCAGCTCGCTCCAGCGGCTGAATCTCGCAGCCGACTCCCACCCCGCGGCCCGCGGAGAACAAAGCAGGACCCGCCGCAGGGGAGCGACCATGGAATGCCCCCCGAAAGTTTTGGCGGCGCTCACTATCTCCTGCGGGCCTGTCATCGCCTCGGGTCTTCTTCGTCAAAGCACCGGCGTGGCGGTTTTTCGCGGCGGGTTGAAAAACGGCAGCTCGTGAACCGTCGCTGGCACCCGATGGCGAACCGCTTCAACCGTCAGCTCCATCTGGAGCTTGGTCCCCGGCCGGGCTTGCTCGCTCGAAACGCTGGCGAGCGCAATCATTTTCTTCAACGTCGGCGACCACGTGGACGAAGTCGCCTTTCCCACCTGCCGGCCCTGCTGATACACCGGCACTGGCACGCGCGAAGCGGTGCTGGGCACCTGCGGCGCCAGACCGATGGCCTCATGCAGCCGCTCCACTTCTGTCCAGTCAATCTCCAACCCCACCATTTGCCGCCGCGGCCCCCGGCGCTGCTCCTCAATCAACGCCGCGCGTCCGATGAAGTCCCCCTTCTGTGTGTGCACCAGCCGCCCGAGATTGATTTCATACGGGGTGTACTTCTGCTCCGGGACGAGCGCCTTGCGGCTGCTGATGTAGTCCACTTCAATCAGCAAAAAGCCCGCCTCAATGCGAACGATGTCCAGCGCCAGCATGCCGGCGGGGTGGAGATCGAAGGCGCGGCCGCCCTCCACGATCGCATCCCACACTGTGAGCGCGCTCTCCGAGGGAATCCAGATTTCATACCCCAGGTCGCCGGTATAGCCGGTGCGGGAGATATCCACCGGCACGCCGGCAATCTTCCCACTCGTCACGCGAAAATATTTGAGGTTCTCAATGTTGGCTTCGGCGACCTGCTTCAACAACCGCCCCGACATCGGCCCTTGCAGCGCCAGCGCCGCCACCCGGTCGGAGATATCTTCGATGGAGACCTCCATCCCCAGGGCGTTCTGCCGGAACCAGCGCAGGCTGGGGTCGGCGGCCGTCCAGCGGTAGGTGTTCTCGGCCAGTCGGGTGAGGGTGCCGTCGTCAATCACCTTCCCTTCCTCGTCGCACCAGCAGGCGTAGATGACCTGGCCGACGCTGACTTTGTTGATGTCGCGGGTGATGATGCGGTTGACGAGCTTGGTCGCATCCCGGCCCGTCACCCAATACTTGTACAGGGGCGAGACGTCGATGAGCCCGGCCGCGTTGCGGATGGCGTTGTACTCGTACTCGTGGTGCGTCTCGTAGACGCTGACCGTGTAGTAGCCGGCCCACTCGCGATAATTGAGGCTCTCGCAGAGCGAAAAAGTGCGCGGATGAAATACGGTTCCGATGGGCACGGGTTCTCCTCCGTTGGAAGAATGCGCCGCGCATTATAGTCGCCCCACCCACAGCCAGCAAGGAACGGCGCTTGTCGAAACCGCAGCCAGCCAGTAGAATGGCCGCCCGTCGCCGATATTCCTTTCGTCGCTTTCCGGCGGCACGCGCATGGCCACCCACTACGACGCCATCATCATCGGCGCCGGCCACAACGGCCTGGTGACCGCCGCCTATCTCGGCCGCGCCGGCAAGAAGGTCCTGGTGCTCGAGCGCCGCCACGTCCTCGGCGGCGCCGCCGTCACCGAAGAAATTTTCCCCGGCTTTAAGTTCTCCGTCTGCTCCTACGTCGTCTCCCTCCTGCGGCCGGAAATCATCCGCGAGCTCGACCTGCCGCGCCACGGCTTCGAGCTTCTGCCGCTCGACGGCACCTTCACTCCCTTGCCCAACGGCGATTACCTCTGGCGTGTGAACGACCACGCCCAAACCCGCCGCGAAATCGCCCGCCACTCCAAGCTCGACGCCGAAGCCTACGAGGAATTCGGCCGCGCCATGCTGGAGATGTGCAAGTTCGTCAAACCCATCCTCAGCATGACACCGCCCGACCCCACGCGCCCGCGCCTGCGCGACCTTCAAAAGCTGCTCTTCCTCGCCCGCCGCTTCCGCGCCCTGCCCCGCCAGGACCGCTACTACCTGGTTCAGTTGATGACTCGCAGCGCCGTCGACGTCCTCGACCAGTGGTTTGAAACCGATTGCCTCAAAGCCACCGTCGCTTCCTCCGGCATCATCGGCACTTTCCTCGGCATCCGTTCGCCGGGCACCGCTTACGTCCTCCTACACCACTACATGGGCGAAGTGGACGGCGTCTTCCGCGCCTGGGGATTGCCCCGCGGCGGAACCGGCGGCGTCTCCAACGCCATCGCCGGCGCCGCCCGCGAGGCCGGCGTCGAAATTCGCGCCGAGTCTCCCGTAGCCAAGATTCTCGTAAAAAATGGACGCACCGCAGGCGTCGTGCTCGAGAACGGCGACGAATTCCGCGCTGAGGTGATTTCCTCCAGCCTCGATCCCCGCAACACTTTCCTGAAAATGCTCGAGCCCGGCCTGCTCGACGACGAATTCCTCCAAGAAGTCCGCCGCTACAAATTCCGCGGCTCCTCCGGCAAAGTCAACCTGGCGCTCGACGCCCTGCCCGACTTCACCTGCCTCCCCGGGCCCGGCCGCCACCTGCGCGGCGCCGTCTCCATTTCCCCCAGCATCGAATACATGGAGCGCGCCTACGACGACGCCAAGTACGGCCGCTTCTCGCGCCAGCCCTTCATTGACGTCGTGATTCCCAGCCTCACCGACCCCTCCGTCGCCCCGCCGGGCAAGCACGTGATGTCCTGCTTCGTTCAATATGCCCCCTACAACTTGAAGGACGGCGGCTGGGACGCCCAGCGTGAGGCATTCGGCGACACGGTCGTCAACACGCTGGCCCGCTTCGCCCCCAACATGAAAAATATCATTCGCGGCCGGCAGGTGCTGACCCCGCTCGACCTCGAGCGCGAGTGGGGCATGTCGGAAGGCAACATCTTCCAGGGCGAGCTGGCGCTCGAGCAGCTTTTCTTCCTTCGCCCCGTGCCCGGCTGGGCGCAGTACCGCACGCCCATCAAGAACCTGTATATGTGCGGCTCGGCCACCCATCCCGGCGGAGGCATCATGGGCGCGCCCGGCCGCCTGGCGGCCCTCCAAATCCTCCAAGACTGGAAAAGGGGCAGGATCTAACCCTGTGCTGAAAAACGCGAGCAGTTGTCATTCCGCCTGCCCTGCCTGCACTGAGCCTAGCCGAAGTGTCGCAGCGAAGCGAAGACCCTGTCGCAGCGCAGCGCAGACCCTGAGCGAGCGCAGCGCAGACCCTGAGCGAGCGCAGCGAGTCGAAGGGAGCGAGCGCAGCGAGTCGAAGGGAGCGAGCGCAGCAAGCCGAAGGGAGCGAAGTCGAAGGGAGCCCTCGCGCGCCCTGCCTGCCCTGCCTGTCCTGAGCGGAGCCGAAGGAAGCGGAGTCGAGGGGGCGGCCTGCCCCGCGCTTTCTCGCGGGGCGAGGAATCTGCTTTTCCTTTCTAGCCAGTGCCGAAGCAAAAGCAGATCCTTCGACCTACAGCCTCAGGATGACAAGTCAGCCAGTTTTTCAGCACCCTGCTAACCGTGGCCGGCGCGCGCGACATCGTCATTGTGGGGGCCGGTCACAACGGCTTGGTTACAGCTTTTTATCTCGCCCGCGCCGGCCTCAAGCCTCTGGTGCTGGAACGGCGCGCGGTGGTGGGCGGCGCCGCCGTCACCGAGGAATTCCATCCCGGCTTCCGCTGCTCGTCCCTGGCCCACACCGCCAGTTCGCTCGCCCCCGAAATCATCAACGAAATGCAGCTCGGCCGCCACGGGCTCGAGATGATTCACGCTGACCCGTGCCTGTTCGCGCCCGCCCCCGATGGCCGCGCCCTGACCTTTTACCAGGACGCCGCCCGCACCGCCCGCGACATCGCGCCCTTGTCCCCCAAGGACGCCCAAAAATATCCCCAGTTCCAGCAAATGCTCGGCCGCGCGGCGAAGGTGCTCGGCCACCTGCTGCGCATGCCGCCGCCCGACATTGACACCCCCAGCGGCGGAGACCTCTGGAGCCTGCTCAAAACCTACCGGGAGTTTCGTCGCCTGGGACGCAAGGATATGTTTCGGCTGCTGCGCTGGCCGCCCATGGCCGTGGCCGACTTTGTCTCCGAGTGGTTCGACACCGAGCTTCTCCGCGCCGCCGTCGCCGCCCGCGGGGTTTTCGGAAACTTTATGGGGCCCTGGTCGGCCGGCAGCACCACCG
>JBOGNW010000005.1:0-8855 GCA_050747425.1 Candidatus Acidiferrales bacterium | reverse complement strand
GCTCGCCAGCGCCACCTCCAGAGCTTTCAGGGCTTCGGCCAAGGCGTGGTAAGGCTCGCCATGCCGGTCGAGGAATTCGGGGCGGTTTTCGAAAGCGAAGCGACCTTCGGCGTCGGGGAAACAGTCGAAGAAAGCTACGGTGTGCTTACGGAGCTGCCGCAACAGGCGCGCGAGGCGGCGCTCGGCCAGCCCTTTGCGGGCCAGGGTGTTCTCGGTGTCGCGTGCCAGCTCTTCCAGGCGGTAATTCGAGACCTGGGTGCCGAAATACTGGCTCGCTACTTCTTCGAGATCGTGCGCTTCATCGAAGATGACGGCCGAGTAATCGGGGAGAATGCTGGCGAAATCGTCCTGGCGCACCGCCAAGTCGGCGAAGAAGAGATGGTGGTTGACAATCACCAGGTCGGCGGCAGCGGCGCGGCGATGCATCAAGGTAATGAAACAGCGGTCGAACTGCGGGCATTTCTGCCCAGTGCAGGTTTCGCGGCGGGCGTCAATGCGCGACCAGAGGGGGATGGAGTCGGGGAGTTCGGTCAGCTCGGCGCGGTCGCCGGTTTCGGTTTTTGGTTCCCAGTCGCGGATGCGGGCGTAGTGGTCGAGGTCGTCGAGGCCTTTGAGCACGGGTTGGGTTTCGAGGTCGTAGAGCTTCTGGCGGCAGAGGAAATTCGAGCGGCCTTTCATATAGCAGGCGCGGATTTCGGCGTCGAGGTGCTTCTGCAAAAAAGGAATGTCCTTGAAGAAAAGCTGTTCCTGGAGATTCTTAGTGCCGGTGGAAATAATCACCTTGCGACCGCTGCGCAGCGCGGGCAGGAGATAGGCCAGGGTTTTGCCGGTGCCGGTGCCGGCCTCGACAATCAAGTGCTGCTTTTTCTGAAAGGCTTCTTCGACCGCCTCCGCCATCTCCAACTGGCCGGAGCGGAACTCGTACTGCGGGTGGGTGCGGGAGAGCAGGCCGCCGGAGCCAAAGAAATCCCGCAGCGACATCTCCAGTTTGGTTTCTCGTTCGCCCATTAGAAGCTACCCAGGCTGCTAGCCGCTCAGATACAATAGCAGAGAGTCATGGGCTATTCCCCTACCATGAAGGCACTGGGCTTGAGAGCGCCGGACAACGCTAGAGCTGAGTAGTCAATGCCAACCCTGCAGGAAGCGGTTCACCACCTCTATAAGAAGGCTGTTATTGAACAGTCTCCCACCTCCACTCTCCGATTGGAGGTGCTGGCGAACTACTGCATCGAGCAACTTTCCCACAGGGGGCTGCCTGGGGCGGAGTCTGATATTGACTTGCCGGGCGGTGCCAGAACGAAAAACTGGGACGTCGTTTGGTTTCACAATGGGAAACATCGCCTGGCCATCTCCCTAAAATCTCTCCTGAAGAACCTTGGTGGGACTGTGCCTAATAGGATCGACGACCTTATAGGAGAGGTAACAAACTTGCAAATGTATTCCCCTGAGGTCGTAACCGGGTACCTCATGCTGTTCGACGTTTCGCAAGACACTCTGGACACAAAGCACGGCGGGACTTGGTGCGACGTGCTGACGCGCCGCCTTGAGGCTTTGTCAGGGCGCCGCATGCCTGCTTGGGGAATGGGCCTGGTCGAGGGTGCGTGTGTCGTGAGGCTCGATTTTTCCAAGGGCCCCAACATCCTCACCCCCGAAAAAGAGGTGAACGACTTTTTCGATGCCCTTGTTGCCGAGGCCCTCGCACGTAATCCTGGTGCCCGGAAGGGTGACCGGCAATGACCACTCGCAGTTCACAAAAAGATTCTCTGCTAACGTTTGCCTTACAACACTTGGACGGCGTCTGCATCTCCCGGCGCAACGCGCAAACAGCAATTCCAGCACTGGCGAAAAACCCGGAAGCAATTAAGGCTATTGCCACGGCCTCGAGGCAGCTTCCCACTGCGCACAAAATCTTCAGAGGCGATGCCAGGAGAATGGAACAACTTAAAGACCACAGTCTGCACCTTGTCTTGACGTCCCCGCCTTACTGGACATTAAAGCTGTATCGCCACTCCGAAGGCCAGCTAGGGCATATGCAAGACTACGAGGAATTCCTGGACGCTCTGGATGCAGTGTGGGGTCAGTGCTATCGCGCGCTCGTCCCCGGCGGCAGGTTGATTATCGTAGTTGGTGATGTTTGCCTGTCGCGGAAGACGCATGGACGGCATCTTGTTATGCCCCTCCACGCAGCCATCCAAGAACGCTGCAGGAAAATAGGGTTCGACAACCTCGCCCCGATCATCTGGTACAAAATCGCGAACGCCAAATATGAAGTTGACAATGGCACGGGATTCCTTGGGAAGCCTTACGAGCCAAACGCCGTAATCAAGAACGATATCGAGTACATTCTCATGCAACGAAAGGCAGGTGGTTATCGCAAACCTTCGTTGGGAATGCGGCTCTTAAGCGTGATTTCTGAACCGGATCACAAAGAATGGTTCCAACAGGTTTGGACACTTCCAGGGGCGTCAACGAGAGATCATCCCGCTCCGTTCCCCTTATTGTTGGCGGAGCGCTTGATCCGCATGTTCAGTTTTGTCGGAGATGTAGTCCTAGATCCGTTCCTAGGCTCGGGGACGACGTGCCTGGCTGCCAGTCGCTGGGGAAGAAGCAGCATCGGTTACGAAATTGACGAGACCTATTTCAGGCGCGCAAGGTTACGACTCGAAGAACATATGCTAGATCTCCTCTCAGGAGCCAGACTAGAAGCCATAGAACTGTAGGTTCCGGCCTTCAGCACCCAGGCGAATCCGTGGCGGCGTTTGCGCCCGCCGACGAATCCTATGAACACAAAAGCCGAAACTGGAGCAGGTAAGTTGCCGCTGGTGGTCATCGTAGGGCGGCCGAATGTGGGCAAGTCGTCGCTTTTTAACCGTCTCACCGGGCAGCGCCGGGCGATTGTCACCAACGAGCCGGGAATCACCCGCGACCGCCTGTACGGGGTCGCCGAGTGGCTGGGCAAGTCGTTTGAGGTAGTGGACACCGGCGGGCTGGTGCCGGATGAGCGCGCCGGGCTGGCGCCGGACATTCTCCGCCAAGCCCGCGTGGCCATTGAAGCCGCCGCGGCGGTGGTGCTGGTGGTGGACGCGCGCGCCGGCGTCACGCCGCTCGATGCTGACCTCGCTCGCTTGCTGGCCCGCACGGGAAAGCTCTTGGTGGTGGCCGCCAACAAAGTTGACAAGCCGCAACTCGCCGACCTGACTCTGCCTTTCCACGAGCTAGGAATCAGCCCCGTCATTCCGCTCAGTGCCGAGCACGGGCTAGGCGTGGACGACTTGCTCGAGGAGCTGACGAAAAGCTTTCCTGCCACCGAGCCGCCGAGGCCGGCGGTTACCGTGAACGTGGCTCTCATCGGGAGGCCGAACGTGGGCAAGTCGACGCTGCTCAATCGCCTCGTGGGGAGCGAGCGGGCCATTGTCGCTCCGGAGCCGGGCACGACGCGCGATGCGATTGACACTCTGGTTCCCGCCGCTGGAGCGTGGTGGCGCCTGATTGACACCGCCGGCATTCGCCGCAAAGCCAGGACCGGCTTGCTGGCGGAGCGGCTGAGCGTGGTCATGGCCCGCAAGCATCTCGAGCGCGCCGACGTGGCTGTGCTTTTGCTCGATGCCACTCAGGGGGTGACCAAGCAGGACGCGGCCATCGCTGGCGAGGCCGAAGCGAGCGCCCGCTCGCTCATCCTGGCGCTCAACAAATGGGATGCGGTGGAAAAAGACACCGGCTCGACGACGGTGTGGACTCAAGCCATTCGCCGCCGGTTGCGCTTTCTCGACTACGCGCCGCTGGTGTTCATTTCGGCGCTCACGGGCCAGCGCGTCGGAAAGCTGCGTGCGCTCATCGCCGAGGTCACGGCGGCCCGGCAAAAACAGCTCGGCGCTGCGGAGTTAGGAGAATTCCTGCGCGCTCTTCCACTTGAGCGCGCCACCGTGCCGGGAGGGCGCCCGGTGCGCGTTTTGAGCCTCCGCCAGATCGCCACCGCTCCACCCACCTTTGAAGTGCGCGCCAACCTCGAGAAATGGCACCCGAACTTCGAGCGCTTTCTCGAAAACCAGTTGCGGGAGCGGTTTGGATTTGCGGGAACCCCGCTGCGTTTCCGGCTCCTCTCCACGCGGCGGCGCTCGCGACGCGCCCGCGGCAGGCGGAAGATGTAGGCGAGCAGGGTTGACCCGGTTCGCTTCCGAGGATTACCATAGCCGAGGGCGGCATGGGACGGAACGGTTCAGTGTCTCAGCAGGTTAAAGAAAACTACCGGATAGGCGAAGTCGCCGCTCTCGCCGAAATCGAGCCGCACGTGCTGCGCTACTGGGAGACGGAGTTCCCCGCGCTCCATCCCATCAAGACCGCCCACGGGCAGCGGCTCTACCGCCCGCAGGACATTGAAGTAGTCCTGACCATCAAGCGCCTGCTCTATGAGCAGGGCTTTACCATCGCCGGAGCGCGCCGGCAGCTTGAGCACCTCCCGGGAAATGGCGAACCGCCCCTGCCGGCCGCCGAGCCTGGGCCCGCGGCCAACGCGTCGCTCGAAGCCAACGGGCACCGCGCGCGGCAACAACTGCGCGAGATTCGCGCCGAGCTCGAGCGTTTGTTGACCCTTCTTTCGCGCCGGTGATAGCATAAATCTTTCCGTCGGGACGTGGCGCAGCCTGGTTTAGCGCGCCTGCTTGGGGTGCAGGAGGTCGCGGGTTCGAATCCCGCCGTCCCGACCATTTGTTGTCTCTCGTGAGCGACGCCATGGGCCACATTCTGCTGACCAACGACGACGGCATCCATTCAGACGGAATCCTGGCGCTGGAAGAGGCGTTGCAGGCTGCCGGCGCGGAGGTGTGGGTGGTGGCGCCGCACACGGAAATGAGCGCCACGAGCCACGCCATCTCGCTGCAACGCCCGGTGCGGGTGGAGGCGTTGAGCGAGCGCAAGTTTGCGGTGGAGGGCACGCCGGCCGATTCCGTCATCGTAGCCTTGAGCAAGGTGCTGCCCGTAGAGCCCGACCTGGTCATCTCCGGCATCAACAAGGGCGGCAACATGGGCGAAAACGTTTTCTATTCGGGAACGCTGGCGGCGGCGTTTGAAGCTGTGCTTAATCACATCCCGGCCTTCGCCATCTCGGTGGCCTCGCGCAAGGATTTCGAGTTCGGAGTGGCGGCGGCCTTTGCCGTGAAGCTGGCGGAGAAAATGCAACGCGAGCCGCTGCCGGTGGGCTTGGTGTTGAACGTCAACGTCCCCTGCCCCTGGCGCAACGGCGTGCGGCTGACCCGGCAATCGCAGAAGATTTCGAAGAACATGCTGGCGGAGAATGTCGACCCGCGCGGACGAAAATACTTCTGGATTCACGAGCAGCTCGACCTCTCCCAGATCGCGCCTGATACCGACTACGCCGCCATTCAGGCGGGCAGCATTTCCGTGACCCCGCTGCGGGTGGACCGCACCGACGAGGCGGCACTCGGCCAACTCGAGCGCTGGGCGGGGGCGCTGAATCAGTTCGTGCTGGCCGCCGAGTAGCTGCGGGATTCCCCCTCTTTCTGCTACACTATTTTTGCGGTCGGGGCGTGGCTCAGCCCCGACTGCGGGCAAAGCTAGCTAGAGCGCCCGGTTTACCCGTCGTCGGGTTTACCCGTCGTCGGGTTTACCCGTCGTCGCGGTTTACCCGTCGTCGGGTTTACCCGTTGTCGGGTTCGGGACTCCGTACAAATTCCGCATCTCACATCCGGTGTGGCCATGAAGTGGTTCGTCTATATCCTGCGAAGCCAGCGGGACGGCAAGAAATACGTCGGCTGTACGCGCGACGTGGCTAAGCGTCTGGACCGCCATCAAAGAGGTGCTGTAAGAACCACGAGGAACCGTGCTCCCTTCTCGCTGCTGCGTGTAGAAGAGTTCGAGAGTCGCGCAGAGGCCTTCGCGCGCGAGAGGTTTCTGAAGACGTGGGGTGGCCGGATCGAGTTAGGGTGGATTTTAAGCCACGGGAGGCACTGAGGCAGACAGTCAAAAGCTAGCCGCTGGGGCTCCTTGCTCGTAGGATTGGGCTTTCTGATAGAATTATCGCTTCGGTCGGGGCGTGGCTCAGCCTGGCTAGAGCGCCCGGTTCGGGACCGGGAGGTCGTTGGTTCAAATCCAATCGCCCCGACCATTCCTCTTACGCATTCCTCGCCGCAGCTTGCGTGGTGATAAAATCAGCGACGCCGAGCGATGGACGAAGCGCGGCGCTATAGGATCGAAGGGCTGGTGCAAGGCGTAGGTTTCCGGTTTTTTGCCGAGCGCGTGGCGGGCCAGTTGGAGCTGGGGGGCTACGTCAAGAACCGGCGGGATGGCGGCGTGGAGGTTTACGCCATCGGCCCGGCAACGCAACTGGAGGAGTTGAAGCGGCGCCTGGCGGAAGGCCCGCGGGGGGCGCGCGTCCGCCGCGTGGAGGAAGAAGGGGCCGCGGTGGTAGAGCGCTACCTCGGCGAGTTTATCATCGAGTTTGAAGGAGGCGGCTGGTGAATTCCGATGCGCTGAAAAAACTGATCCGCGAGATTCCCGACTGGCCCAAGCCCGGCATTCTCTTCTACGACATCACCACCCTGCTCAAAGACCCCCAGGGCTTCCGCGCCCTGATTGACCAGCTCTACGACCACTATCACACCAAACCCGTTGACGCCGTGGCGGGGATTGAAGCCCGCGGCTTCATCTTCGGCCCCGCGCTCGCTTATCGCCTGGGGGCCGGCTTCGTGCCCATTCGCAAACCGAAAAAGCTTCCCGCCAAGACGGCGCGGGAAACCTATCAACTGGAGTACGGGACGGACTCCCTCGAAATCCACGAAGACGCCATCCACGCCGGCCAGCGCGTGCTGATCTGCGACGACCTGCTGGCCACGGGCGGCACCGCTTCCGCAGCCTCCCGGCTAGTGCAAAAGCTGGGCGGAGAAGTGATGGGTTGCGGCTTCGCGGTTGAACTCACGTTTCTCGAAGGCCGCGGGAAACTCAGCGGCCTCGATGTCTTCTCATTGCTGCAATACGATCAGTAGGTCTCATGCTGGCCGTTTCGCCCCAGCTGCGCGCTTTGTTGCAGGAGTTTGTCGACGCGCGCCTCGACGTTCCCGATTTGCTGCTGCGCGCCGAGCCGCTGCTGCCGCCAGGCACCGATCCAGGGGCAGGGATTCTCGAAATCCTGGCCGATGCCGACCTGCGTCTGGCGCTGCCCGCGGGCCGACAGGCTTTCGTCCGCCGCCTGGAGCAGTTCGCCGAGGGCGAAACCTCCTACACCGAGCTAGGCCTGTGGTGTTTCGGGCTGGGACAGACGGAAGCGCTGTCGCCGGAGAAGCCGCTCACCTCGAATCTCGAGACAGCGCTGCTGCGCGAAGTGATGGACTGGATTGAGCAATGGGACGACGAAGCCGTTCGGCCGCGGCCGGAAGAAGTGCGCGAGTTGGCGCAAATCCTGGCGCGGGAAAAAGACCCGAAACGCTGTCTCGAATCGCTCGAAGAGGCTCTGGCGCGCTTCGGGCGCCTCTAGTTTTCTTCCTTTGCCGGGACCACCGGCGACGAAGCTTAACTAACGACCGACGACCCCCCTCGTCTAATGAAGAGTTAGCCGTGGAGGTGTTATGAGGGTATTCTTGGGCTTTACGGCCCTCCTGCTGTTGCCGAACTTGGCTGCCCCGGCCACGCCCCCCTTCCAACCACTGCCTGAAGAGCAAAAGCTCTGCTTGCGCGAGGCTTTCCACCTGGCACAACTGCTCGGTCCCGTCGTGTGGCCCAGTTTCGATGGCCACGACGTGCCCGTGCTGCTCATCATGGGCGAGACGGAATACTTGTTGAACCGAAACGAAGCGCCGAGCGGTTTCATTGCGGTCCAAGGGGACCAGTTCAAACAGAGGCCGGTCTTCGCGCGCCCGAGAGTCTTTCCTCCCAACCTCCAAGCCTCGTTTCCCGCCATCGGCACGGAGACGGTAGTGGTTGGTACGGCGGAGCAGAGCGGGCTCTCGCCCGCCGCGTGGGTCCTGATTGTCACCCACGAGTTCTTTCACGTCTTCCAAGCCGCGCACGGATTGAATGCGAAGATCATGGCTCTGGCCATCGGCGCGCCCGAAGACTCGGATTGGCACTTGAACTTCCCCTTTCCCTACGACGACGCCGACGTGAGCACCGCCTTGCACCTATTGGGCGATGCGCTCTACCGCGCCGTCGCCAAGGGGGAGCCGAATCTCTCCCCGGCGAAGACGGCACAGGAAGCGCTTTCCAACTTGATTCGCGTGTTAGAGCTGACGACTAACGACCCTCGACACGCCAACTATTTGCGCTACCAGACGGGCAAGGAAGGAGTAGCCCGTTACGTCGAGTATCGCCTGGCGGAGCGGGCCTCCCACAGCGACTACCAGCCACTCCCAGAATTCACCACCCTGCCCGGCGTGAAGCCCTACGCCGCTGTCTGGAACGAATCGTATGCCTCTCAGCTCGAGCAGTTGTGGGATGTAGGCCGCGTCAATCGCAAACGAGTGGACTTCTATTGCCTAGGCCAAGGGCTGGCTCTCCTGCTCGACCGATTCGACGCGAGATGGAAATCGCGTTATTTCGAGCCGGGTGTGTGGCTGGATGACTTGATGAAGGGTGCCGTCTCCGGTCGGTAGCCCAAAGGTCGCTTGAGACGGGCCCGCGCTACATTTCCTTCGTCGCCGGCTCAACAGGAACGGGAACCGCAGCGGGCGCGGAGCAGAGCCGGCAGCGGGCCGGGCGGCGAATGATGGAGGTGTCGCGCGGGAAGAATTGCGCCAGGCTCCAATCGAGCGCCACCTGAAGCTGTTTTTTCAGCCCCACCAGCTTCAGCAGGTGAATGGTGTTCCACAGCAGCCAGGCCAGGTAGCCGCCGAATTTCAAGCCCATCA
>JBOGNW010000004.1:0-4610 GCA_050747425.1 Candidatus Acidiferrales bacterium | reverse complement strand
CCGGGGCCGACGAGCTTGGCTTCCATGTTGCCCCAGATCTCTTTGATCACCTTGTACTCATGGGTGAAGTAGTCCAGCGGCTGGTCGGCGAAATCGTAGGGGTAATTGCGCGGGTCGATGACCCGCGCCCCGAAGTAGGTGTCTTCATCGGTGCCGTAGGGCAGAAGCGGATCGGCCGCTCGACTGGCGACCTTGCGCAGCTCCGGCAGCTCCGCCTCGGGAGTTTTGGCGCCCGCGATGGGCTTGTAGCCGTATTCAATGGCCCACTGGTCGTAGCTCCCCACCACGGTGGGCAAGTAGTCGCCCTGCTTTTCCCCCTTCAAGGCCACGATGGCAGGGTTGTAGTCCATCACCGAAGCCGCCAAGCCCACCGAATGCGTGCGCTGGGCGTCGCCCAGTTGGTCCATGCGGTTGAGGATGCTGGCGCGGAAGTTGTGCCGTAGCCCCAGCGTGTGACCCACTTCGTGCGCCAGCAGCTGCATCACGTACTGGCGGACGAACTCCTTCTCCTTTTCTGGACTCCACTCCGGCCTCCCCGCCAGCACATCGAGAGCCATCGAGGCTTGCTCGGCCAGACCGTCCCCGTAGTGGCAGAGGTAGCGCGGGTCCAGTTGGCCCGGGCGAGCCGGAAAGGCCGGGAGCTCTCCCGTCAATTCCTGCACCCGCGCCACGGGGTTGATGTAAAGCTGGTAGCGCCGCCGCGCCCCCAACCGCAGAATCCCCTCGCTGATGCCGATGTCGGCGTCGAGTAACTGCCCGGTGTAAGGGTTCGAATGCGAGGGCCCGATGGCGAAGGTGGCGTCGTAGCCCATAAACCAGCGGATGGTGTTGTAGCGAATATCGGCCGGGTCCCAATCCGCGTCGTCCGGCTGCTGCTTCACCACCACGGCGTTCTTCAACCCCGCCTTCTCGAAGGCCGCGTTCCACAGCAGGATGCCGTCGCGTATCGGCTCCCGGTATTCCTGCGGGATGGAGTTCTCCAGCCAGAACACCAGCGGCTCCACCGGCTCAGAGACCCCCGCCGTCGCGTCCTTCTTCTTCAGGTGCCAGCGGTTGATGTTGCGCACGTAGGGCGTGTCGGGCCGGTCGCTGGTGAAATCCATGTACTGGTCGACGAAGTAGCCCACGCGATCGTCCGCCAGCCGCGGCAGATAATCGTTCTGCGGCACCTCCAGCAGGCTGTAGCGCAGGCGCAGAGTCAGATAGCGGGCGTCCGTCAGGGTGACGGAGCCGTCCGGCGGGAACTCCTGGCCCGCGAAGCGCACCTGGGCGCCTAGCTCGGAGTTCTGCGGAAAGGACTTGACCATCACAAAACCGCTGTTCTCCTTGTCGAACTGGTAGCCCGTCTTGTAAACCTGCTTCAGGTACGGCCCCACCCCGTGCAGGTCGCTCGTCAACAGGATTTCCCCCAAATCCACCAGCACGCTCTTCCGCTCTGGGTGCGGCTGGCTCTGGATCTTCCCCGAGCTCAGCACCGAATCGCTGAAGGACTTCTCCACCGCGCGCGCCGCCGGCGAGCCCGGCTGGGCACGGAAGCGGATGTTCTTTTGCACAAACTGCACGCGCTTCCCCAGCCGCCGCCACTGGAAGATGTACTGGTCGGCCATGATGGTGCCGTAGAGGCCGCGCTCGCCCGTGGCCTGCTCGACCTTGCCGGAGAAGATGTAATCTCTATCGAGCTGGCCAGGCGCCAGCTCGACCAGCACCTTGTTCTCCTCCTTGTCCCGATAGAAGGTGAACACCCCTTCGATCTTCTCCATCTCCTTCACCACCTCGTCGAAGGGCTTCTCCTTCTCTTCTTTCTTTTTCTCGTCCGACTTCTTGGCTTCCGCTGCCGGCCCGCCGGGGGGTGGGCCGAAAACCTGCGCCAGTACAGCCCTCTCCGGCTGCGGGCTGCTAACGCCAGAAGCGCGAAGCTGCGTGCCGCTGACCACCAGCACCGCCAGCAGAAACGCCAACGTCATCCCTGTGAGTGTTTGTGTGCGCAACATAGTCCTCTCCCGTGAATTTTTTTCTGGAAATAGAAAGGCCAACATTCAGACCTGAATACGCAAAAAGGAAGCGCCTGGTTCCCCCTAAGACTCTCGGCCGAATGGAGTCCCAAAGGATACGCCCCTCCCCTCAAATTGCAAGTGTGTCGCTCGCCAGGCTTGACACTCTTCCCCGACTCCTGCAACCTGCCTGCGGCAGGCCTGCCTCGGGCCCGCCACACCACTTTTTTTAGACGCCCGACATCGTAGAACGATAGGGGCAGAAGCAATGGCCGGCAGGCTGACGCGGCGCGAGTTCAACCAGCGGCTGATGCAGGGATTCGCCGTCGCTGCCGCCGCTCCCCTGGCCGCCGAGCAACTAGCCCGCACGCAACCTCCTCCCGAGCCCCCCGTCCGTTGTGTCCCCCGCTTGGTCGACACCGACCGCCTCCGCCTAACTCTCGAGGAGCTCAGCCGCTTCGGCGCCCAGGCGGGCGGCGGCACCACGCGTCTGGGGTTTTCCCCCGACGATCTGGCGGCGCGCAACTGGATGATGGAGCGGTTGCGCAACGAAGGCCTCGAAGTCAGCATCGACGCCGCCGCCAACATCCGCGCCCGCCGCGCCGGCCAGCGCGACGACTGGCCCGCCCTTTGGTTTGGCTCCCACATGGACACCGTGCCCAGCGGTGGCAACTTCGACGGCTGCGTGGGTTCGATGGGCGCCCTCGAGGTCGTCCGCACTCTCAACGAAAACACCATGCGCACCCAGCATTCTCTCGAGCTGGTCATCTTCACCAACGAAGAAGGCGTCCACTACGGCCGCGGCCTTTTCGGCAGCCGCGCCGTGGCCGGGTTGGTTCCGCCCGAGGAGCTGGACGTGGTGGACGACGCCGGGGTCAAGCTCCGCGAATGGATCAAGCGCTACGGCGGCGACCCCGACCGGCTCTCCGAGATGACGCCCGCGCCCGGCAGCCTCCACTCCTACCTCGAGCTGCACATCGAGCAGGGCGGCGTGCTGTGGTCGCGCGGCCTCCCGCTGGGCATCGTCGAAGGCATCGTGGGAATCAACGAATACACGGTGGTGCTCGAAGGCTTCGCCAACCACGCCGGCACCACGCCCATGAACCAGCGCCGCGACGCTCTGGTCACCGCCTCCAAATTCATTCTGGCGGTGCGCGAGCTGGTCACCGCCGAGCCCGGCCGCCAGGTAGGCACCGTCGGCGTCGTTCACGTCGAGCCCGGCGCCCCCAACGTCATCCCCGGCCGCGTCACTCTCAACGTCGAGTTGCGCGACCTCTCGCTGGAAAAAATTGACGCTCTCGGCGAGCGCATTCGCGAGCGCGGCGCGCAACTGGCCGCCGACGATGACGTCACCTTTTCGATGGAGAAGCGCATCTCCTACCAGCCCGCGCTCACCGACCGCCGCATCCGCTTCCAGATTCAGAAAGTGGCCGAAGACATGCGCGCCCCCGTGCTCACGCTACCGTCCGGCGCCGGCCACGACGCCCAAAACATGGCGCGCCTCTGCCCCATCGGGATGATTTTTGTCCCCAGCGTGGAGGGCATCAGCCACTCGCCCCAGGAGCGCTCCCGCTGGGAAGAAATCGCCTGCGGCGCCGAAGCCCTCTACCGCACCCTCCTCCGCCTCGACCAACTCGAGCGCCTCGCCTGAACCGCTTGCTGACTTTGTCATCCCGAGCGCGAGCGAGGGATCTGCTTTTCTCCTACTTCAGCTTGGCGTATTCCGCCTTGGCCTGTTGGAGCAACGGAAGATCCGAGTCGGCGTCTTTCCACAGCGCCAAAAAATCCTGGTAGGCCTTGCGTGCCTCGGCTGACTTTCCCGCCTGGTTGTAGGCGCGGGCCACTCCGAGCTGGGCCAGTGGAGTCAGCAGACCCACCGGGTCTATCCCCCGGTGTTTCAGGATCTTGTCGAACTCCGCCGCCGCTTCCGCGCCCTTACCCGCTTCGAGGTATGCTCGACCCCGCAGATAAATCGCCGGCGGGAAGGCTAGCTCATAGGGCCGCACCCTTTCGAGCAGCTCCAGGGCGCGCTCGGGGTTGCGGCGCTCGAGCTCAATCGCCGCCCGCAGCGACGGCACCTGAACGTTTTGCAGAATGGTGTTGGTCGGAAATCGCCGCGCGACTTCGTCGACGATCGCCTGCGCCGGCCCTACCTCCCCGGCCAGCGTCAAGGCAAAAGCCGCTGTGGCCTTGGCTCGAACTCCCCCGGGGCTGGCCAGCATACTTTTCGCCATCGCCCGGGCGCGCCCCAGGTCCCCGCACAGGGCTTCGCTGACGGCCAGGTCGGCTTCCCACGTCGCCGCGCTTTCCCCGAGATTGTAGCGCCGGGCTATCTCGGCCGCCTGCCGGACCAACTCCCTCGATTTTTGCATCTGGCCGGAACCCGCTGCTATGCCTGCCTGAATTGACTGCAGCGGTGCTTCGGCCGACTTCCCCTTCGCCCAGTCCGCATGCCGCTGCATGGCAGCGGTGTCATTCTGAAGGTACGCTATGACGTAGAGCGTCAGGTGACCATCCACATCATCCGGGAACCGGCCCAGCTTCTCTTCCTGGATGGCCTTGGCCTCCGCGTAACGGTTGAGTGCCATATAGGCGCCGGCCAGGTTGGCGTAGGCAAAC
>JBOGNW010000003.1:0-8331 GCA_050747425.1 Candidatus Acidiferrales bacterium | reverse complement strand
GCGTTCAGCGGCGGCGCGCTCGACCGCGGCGCGTTGGGCGGTTGCCTTGGCCTCAGCCTCGCGCCGGGCGTCTTCCTGTTCCTTGGCTTCGAGAGCGCGGAAGTAAGCGCGGACTTTCTCGGCGATTTCTTCTTCAACCGAGCTGGAGTGGGTCTTTTTTTCGGTAACGCCGAGCTGGGCAAGGTAGTCGAGGATGAGCTTGGGCTTGATCTCCAGCTCGCGTCCCAACTCGTTGATGCGGACCTGTCCCATGCGCGCTTCTACCTCAATCATCCTTACCCGCTTCGGTGTCGGCGGTTTGGGCGGTGACGTCGGCTTCCTCGGCCGCGTCCCCGGCAGGCTCCGAGTCCGGGGAGACAGGCACGGCTGCCTCGGGTGGGACAGCAGCCGGTTCGGCGCCCGCGGGCTCGAAGTGCGCCTTCACGGCCGCGGCGATGCGTAGCACCATCTTTTCCCCGATGCCGGGGATCTCCATCAACTGCTCGGGGGTCATAGCGGCCAGGGCTTCGATGGTTTCGATGCCGTGGGCGCGCAGCTTCTCGCGAGTTTTTTCTCCCAGCCCGGTCAGCTCTTCGAGCAGAGTGCGGGGTCCTTCGGGGGCCATGCTGGCCATCTGGGCCTCGATTTCCTGCCGCTTCTCCTCTTCGCTCTTGATGTCGATGTGCCAGTCGAGGAGCTTGGAGGCCAAGCGCACGTTCTGGCCCTTGCGGCCGATGGCGAGGGAGAGCTGGCTGTCTTCGACCACCACCTCGAGATGCCGCGCCTGGGCGTCGACCACGGTGACCCGCGAAACTTTGGCGGGACTCAAGGCGTTGGTGGCAAAGGAGACCGGGTCTTCGTCCCACTCGATGATGTCAATCTTCTCGCCGCGCAGCTCGCGGATGATGGACTGCACCCGCATGCCCTTCATGCCTACGCAGGCGCCCACGGCGTCGACGTCGCGGTCTTTGGAGAGCACGGCGATCTTGGTGCGTTCGCCGGCCTCGCGGGCAATGTTTTTGGCCTGCACGGTGCCGTCATAAATCTCCGGCACCTCCATTTCAAACAAGCGCTGCACCAGCATGGGGTCGGCGCGCGAGACCACCACTTGCGCGCCCTTGGCGGCGCGATCCACTTCCTTGATGACCACGCGCAGTCGGTCGCCAATCTGGTAGGTTTCCAGGCGCGACTGCTCGCGCTTGGGCAGGCGGGCTTCGTAGCGGCCCAGCTCGACGATGATCTCCGGGCCTTCCTGGCGCTTGACCACGCAGTTCAACAGCTCGCCCACCCGCCCGCTGTATTCGGCGACGACAATGTCGCGCTCGGCCTCGCGCACTTTTTGCAGAATGACTTGCTTGGCGGTCTGGGCGGCGATGCGCCCCAGCACCTCGGTGGGTTTGGGGATCTGCACTTCGCTGCCCAGCTCGGCCTGGGGGTTGAAGCGGCGCGCCTCGGCCAGAGTCATTTCCAGCAATGGATCGGTGATCTGCTCGACAACTTTTTTGACGGCGTAGACTCTGAGCAAGCCGTTGGTGCGGTCGAACTCCGAGCGCAGCGGCTCTTCGGTCTTGTAGTACTTGCGGGCGGCCACCACCAGGGCGTCCTCGAGGGCGGCAATCACCACCTCGGGGTCTATGCCCTTCTCGCGGCTCAACTGGTCAATGGTCTGTGCGAGGAGATTTACCGCCATAGCGCCCTTGCCTAAACCTCCAGAACCAGATTCACGCGATCGATGTCGTCGTAGGGGACGCGCAGCGTGCGCCCCTCGAGGCGAAAGCTCACCACACCTTCGTTCAAGGCCTCGAGCTCCGCGGTGAAGCGCCGGCCGCCCAGCTCCGCCAGGCGCTGCTTCAGCCGCACCTGGACGCGACGGCCGCGGAAGCGGTCGTAGTCGGCCGGCTTGTAGAGGCGGCGGTCGAGCCCCGGGGAGGCCACCTCCAGCAGGTAGCGGCTGGGGATGAGGTCTTCGACGTCGAGCAGCGTGCCCACCTGCTGGCTGACCCTCTCGCAGTCTTTGTGGCTGACGCTGCCGCCGGGGCGGTCAATGATGAGGCGCAGCAAACCGCGGCCAGGCGCACCCGCCCATTCCACGGCCACCAGCTCGAGGCCTTCCGAGGCGGTGACGCGTTCGGCCATTTCGCGGATGGGTTCCAGATCCATCGCTCCCCAACAAAAAAGTGGGCTCGCGCCCACTGGACCGTTCGTCCTTTTTTCCCTTTGCCAGACTAACTATAGCAGTTTGCGCGGGGGACGGGCAAGAAAAATCTTTCGCCAGGCCCAGAGCGCCGAAACGCGCCCGCCGCTTTATTGCGGGGGCTTCTGCGGCGGGGCGGGATTCTTAGCCGGGGGCTGAGCAGGCGGCTTCTTTTCCGCCGTCTGCACCGGATAGGTCTGGTCGTAGAGCTTGATGATGGCCTGGGTGATGTTCACCGGGGCGGTCGCGAAGACCACGGGGCCGCTGGGGCCGCTGGTGATGATCAGGTCCAGGGTGTTCTCGGTGGCGTAGCGCTTGATGACGGGGTCCATCTTGGCGAGGATGCGGTTGGCCACTTCCGACTGGGCGTCTTGCATTTCCTCCTGGAGGTCTTCCTGGAGGCGGGTAGCATATTTTCGCTTGAGCTCCAGGTCGCGCAGTAACTGGGCGCGGGCTTCGTCGCTCAGGGTGCGCTCCTGGCTGCGCAACTGTTCTTCCAAACCGCGCCCCTCCTCCACCAACTTTTGCAAATCCGCATTGCGGGGACCGAACTTGGCTTGCAGTTCCTCGGAGGCTTTCTGCCCTTCTTGGGTCAGGGTCACGGCGGCCTGGAGATTCAGCACGCCGATCTTCGCGCCCGGGGCCGCCGGGGCGTCGGCGGGCTTGGCCTGGGGGACGGGCTCGAATTTTTGCGCCGCGAGCGGAACGGCCACCAGCGCGGCTATGGCCAGCAGGAAAATCATCCGAAGAGTACGCATCACCTTACTCCTTCTTCTCAGGGCCAGCTAGAACCCTTTGATTATACGTTTGACGCCGGAAAACGGTCAACGGTTATCCAGCAGCCTAAAAAGTCCGGCTGACCGTGAACTGGATGGCCCGCAGCCGCTCCTGGAAGCTGAGGGTGCGTTCCTGGAAGGAGAAATTCAGGAAGGGGATGACTTGGGTTTCGCACACCCCGGGAGGCAAGGTGTCGCAAGGGGGGTTGAATTCGCCCATGGGGATCTTGATCCGCTCGGACAGCCGGGAGAGGTTGTAGGCCCAGTAGAGGCGGAAGGGGGCGTTGAAGACGGGAACCATTACCACCAGCTCCGCGCCCACGGAGGTGCGGATCTTGGCATTGGTGCCGGGAACCAGTTCGAGGCGTTCGCCGAGGTTGGCGTTGGGAAACACCTCCAGGATTTTCTCTATGGCTTCGGGGTTCAAGCGTAGTTGCGAGCGTCGCAACACGCTCGAGAGGCCGGCGTCGAAGAAGGGAGCGATGGTGACCGGCCCGACGATAGGGATGCGGTACTCGAAGTTCCCCACCAATTGCGTGTCGCCGCCCGGGAAGGTAATGGTGCGGCTGAGCACACTGACCGTAGTGCTGCGCAGCAGTGGATTGCCGTTGGTGTCCAGGCGGGTGGGGTCGACAAACAGCACGGGCACGGAGGTGGTCACCGGGATATAGGCCATCGGGCTGATGGCGCGGATGTTGAAGCCGCGCACCGTGTCCTCCCCGCCAATGTAGAAACGGTTGAAGGGTGAGGGCACCCGGTCGCCGAAGCCGGTGACGAAGCTGCCGAGCAAGCGGAAGGCCAGCGTGTTGCGCCCGCGGTTGATGGGGCGGAAATGCTTGATCTCGAAGACCGGCTGGAAGCTTTTCTGATTGCCGCCCAACGGTCCGCCTTCGAACGTGCTGGCCACATAAATGCTCCAGCCGATGGTGGGGAACAAGGGATGGTTGGTGGAGTTGTAGAGGTAGCTGGGGGTCGCGCGGCTGGAGATGATGCCGTTGAGGGCGTTCTGCCCGCCGATCTGGCGGAAGCTCAAGCTCTCGAACAGGTTGGTGCAGGACTCGGTGCCGCAACTGACGTCGCTGGTCGAGAGCCCGTAGGTGAGCCCCACGCGGGTGAAGCGGCGACGTTTCAAGGGATAACTGCCAAAAATCGTAAAGCCGGTGGATTCCTGGAGATAGTTGAGGAGGCGGCTCTGGATGAAGGGGTCGAGGATCAGTTGACCGGTTAACAGGGCCGTCTCGCGCGCCTGATTGAACTTGAAGCGGCGGGTGAACACGGTGAAGCCCGCCTGCAAGGGGCGGTCCCACAGGTAGGGCTCGACGAACCCGAAGGTCACCGACTGGCTGCGGTCGCCCATCTCCACCTGGAAATTCAGAGTTTCCCCCAGGCCGAGGAAGTTGTTGGTTGAATAGCTCAGGCTGACGAAGCTCCCCAGGACCCCGCTGGCTCCGCCCGTCAGCCCGATGGTGTTCTTGCCGCGCTCCTTGACCTTGAGGCTGAGATCAATGGTGCCTTCCTCGGCGTTCTGCTGCACCTCGGCGTTCTCGGGCTTCAGTTCTTCGAAGTAGCCGAGCTGATTGAGACGCAGGACGCTCAGCTCCCAGAGGCGGGAGTTGAAGATGGCGCCTTCGTCGAGGAGCATTTCCCGGCGGATGACTTTGTCGCGGGTGGTGGTGTTACCCACAAACTCGATGCGATTGACGAAGAACTGTTTGTTGGGCTCAAACTCCAGCGTCATGTCGATGGTGCGCGTCTCGTCGTCAATCTCGGTTTCCGGGACGGTGGTCATATTGATGTAGCCGAACTCGCTGTAAATCTTGCGGTAGTTCTCCAGCGAGTCGCGAATCCTTTTGACGTTGAAGATGGCGCCCTTCTGCAAGGGAAAATTCGCCTTCAGGAAGTCTCGATGGAAAAAAAGATCGGCGTCGTTGCCGGTGGCGCTGCGGACCTTGAGCTCCCCCATGCGGTAGCGCGGGCCTTCTTCCACGGGGATGCGGAGGTTGACCGCCTTGCCGGGCTTGAGCCACCAGGTAATCAGATCCAGCGGAAACCAGGGCTCGGTGTCGCGGTAGCGGGTGTCGGGCGGGTGCACAATCACGCGGAAGTAGCCGTACTCCTGGTAGAGCTCGCGGACGCGCTCCAAGTCTTCCTGCATCTTGTTGCTGTTATAGGTCTTGGCAAACAGGCCGAGATAGCCGGGGATGCCGTAGGGGCGCGAGTTCTTCATCGCCCGCAGGAGCCGCCGGTCGGAAAAGCGCCGGTTGCCGTCGAAACGCACCCGGCCCACTTTCACCTTGGGCCCTTCTTCCACCAGGAAAGTCAAAATGACGGCGTTGGGGGGAATGCGGCGGGTGTCGTGAGTCACGTCGGAAAAGTTGCGCCCGCGCTCGCTCAGCAGGTTCTTCAGCACCACTTCGGCGTGGCGGATGCGGGTGGGGTCGTACTGCATCTCGACCGTCAGGCCCACGCGTTGCTGACGGAAGGCTTCCAGCACCTCGGACTCCTGCACCGACTTCAACCCATCGTAGGTAATCCGCCGGATGAGCGGCCGCTCCTGCACGATGAAGTGGATAATCTTGCCCGTCTCGCCGTTCTCGATCTCCAGCCGCACGTCCTCGAAGAAATTCGTGTTCCAGACCGCCTGGAAGTCCCGCTTCAGCACGTCCGGGTTGTAGGGGTCGCCCTTCTTGGAAATGATGCGGGCGTTCATAGTGTCGCGGGGAATGCGCCGCAGGCCGTCCCAGACGATGTCTTCGATAACCGGCTGGGGTTGGGCGCGCGCCACCAGCCCCCCGGCCAGCAGCGCCAGCAGCAACAGCCACGCCCACACACGGGCGGGCCGCCGCCCTCGGGCGGGAAAAGCGGAGATGTTGAACGGTGTCAGCGCCAAGGAGATTCGGGCTACCCCTGCCTTAGGGAGCAGACGGCGAGAAGCCCCACCGTCTGTCTGCGAGTGTCCACGACCGCGCTCTCTCAGTGCACGGCGGCGGAAGGTTCCAACACGGACCGAAATCCCAGGCGATCGTTCTCGACAATCACCTCCAGCGTCGCCGGGGGTTGCACCTGGCCGGAGATGAGTTGCTCGGAGAGCGGGTCTTCGACGTACTTCTGCAAAGCGCGCCGCAGCGGCCGGGCGCCGTAGGAGCGGTCGGTGCAAGTCTTTTCCAGCACCCAGGCGCGCGCCTCCGGGGTCATCTGCAAGCCGACGCCGCGGTGGGCCACGGTGTCGTTGATTTGCTCGATCAGCAGGTCAATGATCTTGAGCAGGTCGTCCTCGCCCAGGGCGTTGAAGATGATGACTTCATCCAGCCGGTTCAGAAACTCCGGGTTGAAGACGCGCTTGACCTCGCCCAGAATCATGCCTTCCGTCTTCTGCCGCGTCTGCTCCTCGTCGGGAGCGGTGAAGCCCAGGCTGGGTTTCTTCTGCAAGTAGCGCGCCCCGATGTTCGAGGTCATGATCAGGATGGAGTTCTTGAAGTCCACGGTGGTCCCCAGGCCGTCGGTGAGCTGGCCGTCTTCGAAGACCTGCAAGAGGATGTTGAAGACATCGGGGTGCGCCTTCTCGATTTCATCGAGCAGGATGACGGAGTAGGGCGAGCGCCGCACGCGCTCGGTGAGCTGCCCGCCTTCTTCGTAGCCCACGTAGCCCGGCGGGGCCCCGATCAGCTTCGAGACCGCGTGCTTCTCCATGTACTCCGACATGTCGAAGCGGATGAGCGACTTCTCGCTGCCGAAGAGGAAGGCTGCCAGCCGCCGCGCCACTTCCGTCTTGCCCACCCCGGTCGGGCCCAGGAAGAGGAACGAGCCCACCGGCCGCCCCGGCGCCTTCAAGCCAGCGCGGCTGCGGCGGATGGCGCGCGCCATGGCGGAGAGGGCCGGGTCCTGGCTGACGATGAGCTTGTGCAGCTCTTCCTCGATGCGCATCAGCTTGGCCATCTCCTCTTCCTTGATGGAGGTGACCGGGATGCCGGTCCAGCGCGCCACCACTTCTTCGATGTCGGCCCGGGTGACGTTGCCGCTCACCGACTCGTCGAGATTGAGCTTTTCCCGCAACTGGCGCAGCTTTTCGCGTTCCTTGCGCTCTTCGTCGGAATAGAAGCGCGCCTTCTCGAACTCGTGGTTGGCGATGGCCGCTTCCATGCGGTGGGTGATGAACTTGATGCGCTTCTGAATCTCGGTCACTTCCTCGGGCAAAGTGCTCTGGCGGAGCTTGACCCGGGCGCCCGCTTCGTCAATCAGGTCAATGGCCTTGTCGGGCAGGTAGCGGTCGGGAATGTAACGGGCAGAGTGAAAGACCGCGTAGGAAAGGGCTTCGTCGGTGTAGGTGACGGCGTGAAACTTCTCGTAGCGGTCCTTGACCCCGCGCAAAATCTCCCCCGCCTGTTCCTCGTTGGGGGGCGGCACCTTGACCGCCTGGAAGCGCCGCTCCAGCGAGCGGTCGCGCTCGATGGACTTCCGGTACTCGGCCGGGGTGGTGGCCCCGATGCACTGAATCTCGCCCCGGCTCAGGGCCGGCTTGAGGATGTTGGCGGCGTCGAGCGAGCCTTCCGCCGACCCCGCTCCCACCAGGGTGTGCAGCTCGTCAATGAAGACAATGGCGGTCTGCGCCTCCATCAATTCTTTCATGATGGTCTTCAGGCGCTCCTCAAATTGGCCGCGGTATTTGGTGCCGGCGACAATCAGGGAGAGGTCGAGCTGCAGAATCCGCTTGTCGGCCAGCGGCGGCGGCACATCCCCGTCGGCGATCCGCTGCGCCAGCCCTTCGACAATCGCCGTCTTGCCCACCCCCGGCTCGCCGATGAGCACCGGGTTGTTCTTGGTGCGCCGGCAGAGAATCTGGATGACGCGCTCGAGCTCATTTTCGCGGCCCACCAGCGGGTCGAGCTGGTTGTCGAGCGCCGACTGGGTGAGGTCGCGGCTGAACTCGGAGAGCAGCGAAGTTTCTTTGGTGCGTGCCGTGGCCATCTTCTCGCTCTGCGAGCGCGCCAGCTCCTCGCGCACCGTCGAGAGGCGCAAGCCGCGCTCCTGCAGGATTTCCGCCGCCAGGGATTTCTCTTCGCAGAGCATCCCCAGCAACAGGTGTTCGGTGCCGATGTGCTTGTGCGCCATGCGCTCGGCCTGCTCGATGGCGTGGCGCAGGGTGGATTTCACCTCTTCGCTGAAGGGCAGCTCGACCGAGGTCGAGACCCGCTCGCGAATGGTGGTGCGGCCTTCGATCTGTTTGCGGATGCTTTCGAGCGACCCGTGCCCGCGCAGGAAGCGGTTGGTGAGCGCCTTGTCTTCCCGCAGCAGGCCGAGCAGCAGGTGTTCGCTCTCGATGTAGGGGCTGCCGTACTGGCTGGCCTCGTAGCGCGCGAAGAAGATCACCCGGCGGGCCTTCTC
>JBOGNW010000002.1:0-12124 GCA_050747425.1 Candidatus Acidiferrales bacterium | reverse complement strand
GTGCAGCCCATCGCCGAGATCGCCCGCCTCGCCCGTGAGCGCAAGATTCCTTTCCACACCGACGCCGTGCAGTCGGCGGGCAAGCTGCCCCTCAACGTGGCCGAGTTGGGCGTGGTCCTGCTCTCGCTCTCCGCGCACAAGATCTACGGCCCCAAAGGCGTCGGCGCCCTCTACATCCGCCGCGGCCTGCCCCTGAAGCCGCTGATGTTCGGCGGCCATCACGAGCGCGACCGCCGCCCGGGAACGGAAAACGTCGCCGGCATCGTCGGCTTCGGCATGGCCGCCGAGCGGGCCGCCGCGCATCTCGCGGAGGAGGCGTCCCGCTTAGCGGGATTGCGCGATGAGCTGGAGCGCCGCATCCTCGAATGCGTTCCCCACGCGGGCCGGAACGGCGACCCGGCGCGCCGTACCCCCAATACCGCCAACCTCTATTTCGATTTCATCGACGGCGAGCCGCTGGTCATTGCGCTCGACCTCAAGGGCATCGCCTGCTCCACCGGAGCCGCCTGCTCGGCGGGCGCCGTGGAGCCCTCGCACGTGCTCACCGCCATCGGCCTGCCTCCGGAGCGCGCTCGCGCCAGCCTGCGTTTTTCGCTCGGCCGCTCGAACACCCGCGACGAAGTGGACTACGTCGCCGATACGCTCCCCGGTGTGGTCGAGCACCTGCGCGAGCTCTCGCCGCTCTACAAGAGACCTGTGGCCGCCCGCGCCTGATGGATTCTTCCCTCCAGGCATGACTGACGTCCGACCCATTACCGAGAAACTGGACCGTGCGCGCGCCGCTCTGCTGGCCGTAGCTGAAAATGTCCCGCCCGAGTTCTGGCAGAAGCGTCCCGGCCCAGAGCGCTGGTCGGCCGCCGAAGTGATTGCGCACCTGACCATGGTGGAATCGGCCATCCTCGAAGGGGCGAAGAAAATGATGGCGCACGGGCCGCGCCCCGTGCCTTTCTGGCGCCGCCTGCACATTCCGCCCAAAGTCAGCGAGTACCGCCTCGTAAAGCGCCAAACGCCGCTGCCGCTCGACCCGGCCTACGTCGGCGAGAAGGACGCCATGCTCGCGCGCTTCCGCGCCCTGCGTGGCGAGACGCTCGCTTTTCTGGAAGCCAACCAGGCCGTTGACATCACCCGCTGGCGCCGCACCCATCCCTTCTTCGGCAGCCTGAACGCCGCCTCCTGGTTTACAATGATTTCGCACCACGAGGTGCGCCACACCAAGCAACTGCGCGAAATTGTAAGATTCCTCGGAGGCGAAACTTGACCCCCGGCTTTGTCATACTAAGCGAAGCAAAGCATCTTAGTTGAGATTCTTCGCCCTCCGGGCTCAGAATGACAGACTCTGGATGCGCGATGAGCGGCAACGGGCACGAACCAGTGGTCATCGGCATGAGCGGGGGCGTGGACTCTTCCACCGCCGCCGCGCTGCTGGCCGAGTCTCGCCCGGGCGCGACCATCGGCCTCACCATGCAGCTCTGGGACCAGCGAAGGCTGCAAAAGAATTCGCTCAGCCCAGCGGCCCCCGCCGCTGGGGGCCTTGAAATCGTCCACGCCGGGCGCTGCTGCTCGCTCGACGACGCCTACGACGCCCGCCGCGTAGCCGCGCACCTCGGCTTGCCGTTCTACCTGGTCAATTTCGAGTCGCGCTTCGAGGCCGACGTGGTGCGGCCCTTTGTGGAAAGCTATCTGGGTGGCGAAACCCCCATCCCCTGCACGCTTTGCAACAATTTCATCAAGTTTGATCAGTTACTATGCACAGCCCGCCAGATTGGCGCCGAGCGCGTGGCCACCGGCCATTACGCCCGCGTCGCCTACGACAGCCAGGGCGGGCGCTACTTGCTTCGCCGCGCCGCCGACGCCGCCAAAGACCAGTCCTATTTCCTCTGGGGCCTGACGCAGGAGCAGCTGGCCCGCACCGAGTTTCCTCTGGGCGAGTTGACCAAGCAGGAAGTGCGCGCGCTGGCGCGCGCCCGCCGGCTCCCCGTGGCTGAGAAGCAGGAAAGCCAGGAGATTTGCTTCGTCCCCAGCGGCAACTACATTCGCTTCATCGAGTCCTACTTGGAGGAGCAGGGAAGCGCGCTGCCCCGCGGTCGCGGCGAGATTGTTTCCACCGACGGTCGCGTGCTGGGCGAGCACTCCGGCCTGCATCAGTTCACCGTCGGCCAGCGCCGCGGCCTCGGTCTGGCGGCGGGCAAGCCGCTCTACGTTGTGGCCCTCGACCGCGCCCGCCACCGCGTCATTGTGGGCGAAGAGCACGAGCTCTACCGCCACGAGGTTCGAGCGCGCCAGCCGAACTGGATTTCTGTGGCGCCGCCTGCCGCGCCGGTGCGCGCCCGGGTCAAAGTCCGCCACCAGCATCCGCCGGCCCCGGCGACCCTCTATCCCCAGGCTGATGCCGGCGTGCGCATTGTTTTCGACCAGCCACAGCGCGCCTTAACCCCTGGCCAGGCGGCGGTCTTCTATGCTCCGGCTGACGCGCCCGACCCGGCCCTGGTGCTGGGCGGGGCATGGCTTTGTTGACAACCTTTGGGGTCGTGTAGGTGTCTTACTAACGGAGAAGAACTAAGGGAGGTCTTGCGATGCGTCGAATGGCAATCCTGAGCCTGCTGGTCCTCCTCGCTAGCCTTCCTGCCTCTGCCCAGAGCAAGGAGCAGGAACGCTTGCGGGAAGCGGGGGCTGTCCTGAAGGAGGTTCTCGACATCCCGGAGAACATCCCCCAAGACCTGCTCGACAAAGCCGAGTGTGTGGGTGTGCTGCCCAGCGTAAAGAAGGGCGCCTTCATTTTTGGCGGCAGCTATGGCGCCGGCGCCTTCCTCTGCCGCGGCGGCGAAGGCTTCGACGGCGCCTGGGGCGCCCCGGCTATGTATCGCCTCGAAGGGGGCAGCTTCGGGCTTCAGATCGGGGGCAGCGAAACCGATTTCGTTTTGCTGATCATGAACAAACGCGGGGCGGAAACGCTGCTCAAGAGCAAGGCCAAGCTGGGCGCCGACGCGGCCGCTGCCGCGGGACCCAAGGGCCGCACCGCCGCCGCCGGCACCGACCTCTACATGCGCGCCGAAATCCTCACGTATTCGCGCTCCCGCGGGCTGTTTGCGGGCGTCTCTCTTGAAGGCTCCACCCTGCGGCCCGACCGCGGCGCCAACGAAAATGTCTACGGGCGTACGCTTACGGCGCGGCAGATTCTCCGCGAGGGCGCGGTCGGAGTGCCCGGCGCCGCCCAAGTCCTGGTCAACGCCCTCAACCAGCACTCGCCCAAGAACCTTAGCAACTAGCCCGGGCGCTTTGCGCCGCTCGCGCGCCCTGCCAGCCAGTGCCGCAGCGGCTCGAAGTGCGCCGCGCGTCGTTTCTTGATGTCTCTTGCCAGCCGTTTCAGGTCGGCGGAGGTGTCGACATCATAGGCGGCAGGTAAGAGCGACACGCGGCAGCCGTACTGGCCGAGGCGCGCTCGCATCTGCCGGCCGGCCTGTGGTGTGCCCCAGGCAATGCCGGCGAAGAGGCGGCCGTGGTTGGGCGCTCGCTCGCTCAACCCGATGAGGTAGAAGCCGCCATCGCGCGCCGGCCCCAGCACCGCCTCTCGGCGGCGAAGGGCGTGAAACGCTTGTACGAGTCTAACGGCGTCTAACGCCGGACTGTCGCTCCCCATCACCACCACTCTCGCGTATCCGTCGCGCCGCAACTCGGCGAAAGCCCGTGCCAGGCGTCCTCCCAACCCTCGGCCGCGCTGCGCGCGGACGCGAAGCGCGCGCGGCAGGCGGAGCTGCCGGGCCGCGCGCTGAGCTTGCGAGAGACTTCGCGCCGTGAGATAGAGCCATTTGTCAATCGCGGCGGGCCGCGAAGCGGCGAGCCGGGCTGTGCTTTGCAGGCAGGCGATATGCAGGCGGAGGGCTTCCTCTCGCGTGAGTGGGGGAACGAGGCGCGTTTTTACCCTACCGGCTTGGGGCAGCCGGGCAAAAATCACCAGCGCTGCTTGCCTGCGTTTTCGCATAGGCACAAAAAAGGCTGCCCGCGGGGCAGCCGTAAGCACGCGATTCCAGGTAAGCTAGATAAACAACTCTTCGTCAGCGCGCGCGCCCTTCTTGGCGCGCTCGGGACGCGAGGCCAGAAACTCCAAGGCGGCTTTCACGCCTTTCATCAAAGCCGCTGCTTCCTGCATCGGCTGCACCACCGTTTCTTTCACGGTCGTTCCCGCCTTCTCCAGGCTCTCGAGGGCTTGAGTGAGCAACAGGTCGATGCGAAGAATTTGCAAACGCAGCCGGTCGGCGAGTTCGTCGGTCAGCCGGTCGAACTTCTCCACCTGGCGGCGGGCGTCGTAGCTCATGGCGGAGAGGTCTTCGGCGATGACCCGCCCGCGGTCGCGCACGGTGAGGGTGATGTCCTCGACGTTGCGCAGGATGGGGTCGGCCCGCTCGCTGAGCTGTCGCCGCAAGGCGCGGGTTTCCTCGTCGAACTTAGCCAGGCGTAGATACAGAGCCACCAGGATGCCCGCCTGCAACACCACGGCCGCCGCCGTGACCGCAATGAAAATCGTGAGGTAGGTTTCCACCGTCAGCCCCGCTTAATCCGGGCGGGCTTCACGCTTTTCTTTTTTCTTCGCGGTAGGCTTCCTTGCCCGCTTCCAGCGCGGCTTCCAGCGACTCGCGCTGCCGGCTGACGTACTCTTTTCCCTTTTCAGCGTAGTCCCCCGCCTTCTCGCGCAGCTCGCCCAGGCGACGCTTGGTGTCGTCGCGCAGGTCGTCGATGCGCTCGCGCAGGTACTCGCGCGTTTCTTCTCCCGAGCGCGGCGCAAACAGCAAGGCCACGATGGCTCCGATGCCCAGCCCCGCGAGAAAATAACCGAATTTCGAACCGCCGTTTCCTGCCATGGCTCACCTCCCCTCGGAGACACTCTATCACTTCGGTTTCAGCTTTGACAAGGAAGCCTGTGGGCTCGCCGAGGCCAAGCCACTTCTGAAAAAGCTCATTCCCCTACGGGGTTGTGGCCGAAACCATATTGGAGTAGGGCGAATTTCCTCCGGCGTTAAAGGCCCGCACCCGGTAGCGGTAGGCGGTTCCCGCAGACAGGCTGGTGTCGCTGTAAGCGGTGGCATTGGGGCCGATTTGAGCGATCTGCGCGAAGTTTTGGCAGGTGGCGCCCAGGCAGCGCTCAATCTTGAAGCCGTCTTCGTTGTTGGAGTTGTCGGTCCAGGTGAGATTAATCTGGCTGGAAGAGACGGCCGCGGCGGCCAGGTTGCTGGGCGCGGCGGGGATAGACGGCTTGGTCGTAGCCTCGGCGGTGTTGGAATAGGCGGAGTTGCCGATGGCGTTATAGGCGCGCACACGGTAGGCATAGGTCGTAGCGGCGGCCAGGCCGGTGCTGTTGTAGACGGTAGCGTTGGCGGCCAGTTGGGCGATTTGGACAAAGTTGGTGCAGCCAGCCCCCAGGCAGCGCTCGATGCGGAAGCCGTCCTCGGTGGTGGCGTTATCCGTCCATTTCAAGTTGATCTGGCTTGAAGAGGCGGTGGTGGCCGTCAGGCCGGTGGGGGCCGTGGGTGGATCGCTCAGTGCAAAGGTGGTGGCCTCGGCGGTGTTGGTGTAGGCCGAGTAGCCGTCGGGGTTGGAGGCACGGACACGGTAGCTGTAGGTGGTGTTCGGGGTCCGGCCGGTGTCGCTGTAGCTGGTGTTATTGACGCCGCGGCTGGTGACGTAGGCGAAGCTGGCGGGGTTGGCGTCGCAGAAGGCGGCGGTGCCGGTGCAGCGCTCGATATTGAAGCCGGACTCGTTGGTGGAGTTGTCCTGCCAGGTCAGGTTGATTTGCGTCGCCGAAACCGCCGCGGCGGCCAGGTTGCTCGGAGCAACGGGGATGAGGGATTTGGTCGCGGCCTCAGCGGTATTCGAATAGGCCGAATCACCGACTGCGTTGTAAGCGCGCACGCGATAGGCGTAAGTGGTGGCCGGCGCCAGGCCGGTGTTGTTGTAGGTGGTGGCGTTGGCGCCGAGCTGGGCGATTTGGGCGAAGTTGGTGCAGCCTGTCCCGGTGCAGCGCTCAATGCGGATGCCGTCTTCAGTCGTGGAGTTGTCGGTCCAGCTCAGATTGATCTGGCTTCCCGAAACGCCCGTGGCCACGAGATTGGTGGGCGGCTGGGGCGGATCGGTCAGCGGAAACGTCGTGGCCTCGGCGGTGTTGGTATAAGCCGAGTAGCCGTCGGCGTTCGAGGCGCGGACGCGGTAGCTGTAGGTGGTGTTGGGAGCGCGGCCGGTGTCGCTGTAGCTGATGTTGTTGACGCCGCGGCTGGTGACGTAGGCGAAGTTGGCGGGGTTGGCGTCGCAGAAGGCGGTAGTGCCGGTGCAGCGCTCGATATTGAAGCCGGCCTCGGTGGTGGAGTTGTCCTGCCAGGTCAGGTTGATCTGAGTGGAGGAGACCGCCGTGGCCGTGAGATTGCTCGGGGCGGCGGGCGGCTTGGGCGCCGAAGGGGTAATGGCCTCGTCGGTGTTGGAATAGGCCGAGTTGCCCGAGGCATTGAAAGCCCGCACCCGATAGCTGTAAGGAGTGCTGCTCAGCAGGCCGGTGTCACTATAGCTGGTCACATTCGGGCCCAGCTCGGCAATCTGCGCGAAGTTGGCCGGGTAAGTGTCGCAAATGGACTGCGAGCCTTTGCAGCGCTCGAGGCGAAAGCCCTGTTCGTTCGTGGAGTTGTCCGACCACGACAGATTAATCTGGCTGGCCGAGATGGCGCTGCCCGCGAGGTTTGAAGGGGCGGCGGGGGGAGGCTCAATGACGCTGGAGGTCGTAGTAGCGGAGTTGTCGCCCGGGTCGTCGTCGCCGCTGAGGGCGGCCGAGGCGGTCAAGGTATGGACGCCAATCGTGGCTCCGGCGGTATTCCAGGTAAAGTTCAGCGTGGTCGAGCTTCCGGAAGTCAGCGTGATGCTTTGCGGGCCGCTCGGCGTACCGGCGGTGCCGCCCGTGGGTGGCGCGGCGGCCGCCGACACGGTCAAGGTTTCATCAAAGGTGCCCTGGTTGGCGACCGTGACCGCGATGTTGGCCGTATTGCCTTGCATCACCGAGGCAGGGGCCGAAACTGACGTGACGGCCACGTCGTGAGTCGGGTCAATCACCGCAACCGTGGTGGATTGCGAGTTGTCGGCAGTATCGCTCTCGCCGGGGACAGTGGAGGCGCTGGCGGTGAGCAGGTGGCTGCCGTTGATGCTGGGAGTCCAGTTAAAAGATAGCGTCGTGGAGGTTCCCGCGGTCAGGGTGACGGTTTGCGGGGCGCTAATTGTGGCCGCTAGAGAGTCGCTGAGGCTAACGGTAAAAGTTTCTTCTTGCGTGCCCTGGTTGGCCACGCCCACGGCCACGCTTTCAGCGCTGTTGCGAGCCACGGGCGAGCGCACGCTGAGCGAGGTCACCGCCACATCATCGCTCACCGGCGGCGGGCCGGCGTTGATGACATTATCGGCGCGCACCAGCGGCTCGGCGATGCCGTCGGGGTCGCCCGGCCATACCTGGCTGCACCCGGCCGTGCCGGCAAAAATGCTGCCCGCGCCTTCGTGGCACTCGCCCGTTTGAATCATCGCGGTTTGCACGGCTCCGGGCGCCGGCGCGCCCAGCCCGCGGGCCATCTGGTCGCGGATGAAAAGGGCGGCCACGCCGGCGGCGTGCGGGGACGCGAAGCTCGTGCCGCTACCGCTGCTGGTGCCGCCGGTGCGAGCGAGAGAGGATTCTTCAACGCCCGGGGCCGTGACGTCAACATCGCTGCCGAAATTGGCGAAGGAGGCGTAGGAGTCGTCCTCCGCTTCTTCGAGGCAGAAGGCCCCCCAGGGTAGGACACAGATCGGAGGGCCGAAGCCGCCCGGCTGGCCGTCGGAGTCGGCCATCGCCGAGACAGTGATGACTTCATCAAAGGAGGCCGGGATGGTGGTGAGCGCGTTCTGGCCGTCATTGCCGGAGGCCACGACCACCGTAGTGCCGGAGTTGACCAGGGCGCGCACCGCGTCGTGGAAGGCCACGACCGTGGCGTCGGTGGAATTGTCGGTGCACGTGCTACAGGTGGCCCCCAGGCTCATATTGACTACGTCGACGCGCGTGCCGGCTTGGTTCAAGCCCGTCAGGTAGTCCATGGCAGCGATGATGTCCGTAAAGGAGCCCGAGCCGTTGGCGTCGAGAACCTTGACGGCGAGGAGAGTGATTTGCGGGCCGACTCCGACAACGTCTAGGCTGTTGTTCACCGCGGCCACGATGCCGCCCACGAAGGTGCCGTGGTTATTATCGTCGGCGCCCCCGGGCGAGCAGCTCCCGCCGCCATTGATGCAGGTGACGCTGAGGGCAGTGTCAATGTTGGCGGCCAGGTCGGCGTGGCTAAAGGCCAGGCCGGTATCCACAATCGCCACCCGCACCCCGAGCCCGGTATTGGGTCCGACGCCGGGCTCGGCGTTGACGCGGGTAATTCCCTTGGGGATCGCTTGCGCGAAGGCGCCCAGGGTGCGGTCATTACCGATGCTGCGCACGCGGGAGTCTCCGCGCAAATTGCTAAGGAGTCTCTCCTGGCCCTTGCCCGTCACTTCAATGGCCATGCCGCGCACCCCGCGGCGGTAGACCTGGCGAAGACGGAATTTATGTTTGCGGCTGAGTTCCTGGGCTACCGCATCGGGCGAGGCCACGTTCTGCTGGAAGGTGACCAGGTAGCGGCCGGGAATGATTTCCCCGGTGGTTTGCGCAGCGCCGGCCAGCGGCACCGCCAATAGAATTAGAGCAACCCCGCACAATCCCCCAAGCAGATTCTTCATACTCTCCCCTGGACGGCAAAAAGAGCCATGACGTGGCACAAATCACCTGCTCGGATGGTGCCTCGACCCTAAGGCAGGAAGAGCCGAAAGACAAGAGTACTTTGGTACTAGGGGGCAGGCGGGGGGTACTCCGGCCGTTCGGCCAGGTGTTTCTAGCGCTGGCTGCTTTGGCGAAAGAATCCGGCGATGCGCTCGGCCTGGCCGCGGGGAACGGCAGTGGCCAGCTCGTCTTCTTTCAGGCTGCGGATGCGCTCCAGACTGCCGAAGGCGGCCAGGAGCTTTTTAGCGGTGCGGGCGCCGACGCCGGGAATCTCCTCCAGCTCCGAGTGCAGGTCGCGGCGGGCGCGGCGCTGGCGGTGGAAGGTGACGGCGAAGCGGTGGGTTTCATCGCGGATTTGCTGCACCAGATGCAGCACGGGCGAGTGCCGCTCCAGCACCACCGGCTCGTCCTCCTGACCCAGGACATAGATGATTTCTTCCTTCTTGGCGAGGGCGGCCAGCGGCTGGTTGATGATGGCCAGCCCTTCGAGCGCTTTGGCGGCGGCGTGCAGTTGTCCCAGGCCGCCGTCCACGAGAATCAGGTCGGGCAGCGGTTTCTTTTCCTCCTGCAAACGCCGGTAGCGGCGCCCCACGGCTTCCTCGATAGCGGCAAAGTCGTCGCCCGGCAGCGCGGTGCGGATGATGAACTTGCGGTAGTCGGATTTCTTCATGCGGCCGTTCTCCCAGGCGACCAGCGAGGCCACCGTCTCGGCGCCCTGCAAATGGGAGACGTCGAAGCCTTCGATGCGCCGCGGCGGCCGCTGGAGGCCCAAAGCGCTCTCTAAGGCCTCCGCGATAGCCGCCGAAGTAGGCCGTAAGACACGGAAACGTTGCCCAAAGCTGTGCACTGCGTTCTTGCCCACCAACTCCAGCAGCGCCCGCTTGCCGCCCCGCTGCGGCACCAGAATCTCGACGCGCTTGCCCTTGCGCTCGCCCAAGATTTCTTCCAGCAGGGCGCGGTCTTCGAAGTCCACCGGCACGTGCACCAAGTGGGGGATGTACTGCGCGTCGAGATAGATTTGCTTCAGCAGCGCGCCCAGAAACTCGCCGGGGTCGAATTCTTCGCGGTCTTCCCAGAAGAACTCGCGGCGGTCAACGACGCGGCCGCCGCGCACGTGGAAGATGTTAACGGCCAGTTGCGGCGCTTCGTAGTGGTAGCCAACGATGTCGGTGTCATCGCCGCTGACCGCGGCCAGCTTTTGTTTTTCCTGCACCTCGCGCACGGTGCGCAGCAGATCGCGGTAGACCGCGGCTTCCTCGAAGCGCTCGCTTTCGGCGGCGGCTTGCATGCGGGTTTCCAGGCTGTCGAGCAAGGCGCTGTGCTTGCCCTCGAGGAAGAGGCGGACGTCGCGGGCCGCTTCGGTGTAGCGGTCGTCCGTGACCAAGCCGGCGCACGGCCCCCAGCAGCGCTTGATGTAGTACTGCAGGCAAGGCCGCGGGTGGAGCCGCGTCAGGTCAACGGTGCAGGAGGGCACTTTGAAGTAGCGGTGGATGAGTTCGGCCAGGCGGTAGGCGAGGCGGGTGGGGAAGTAGGGGCCGAAGTAAAGCGAGCCGTCGCGCTTAAGGCGGCGGGTGACGTAGATGCGCGGGAATTTTTCCGCGGCGGTGAACTTGAGGTAGGGATAGGTCTTGTCGTCGCGCAGCAGGATGTTGAAACGGGGGCGGTACTGCTTGATGAGATTGTTTTCGAGCGCCAGGGCTTCGCGCTCGTTGTCCACCACCACGGTTTCGACGTCGGCGGCCTCGCGCACCAGCGTGCCGGTTTTGGCGTCGAGCCACTTGCCCTCGCCGAAGTAGGAGCGCACGCGCGCCCTCAGCGACTTGGCCTTGCCCACGTAGATGACTTGCGCGCCCGCGTCCTTGAAGAGATAGACGCCGGCGGCGGTGGGCAACTGGTGGACTTTTTGCTCGAATTCCATCGTCGGCCCGCCCGGCGGGAGACGAGTGCGCGCGTGCTCAGCCGGTGCGAGGGCAATTCCTTATCTTAGCACTCGACCCCGGCGGGGCGGCGCGCCGCGCCAGCTTAGCGCGGAGGCTTGGGCGGCTTTTCCTTTTCTTTTTCCTGGCGGCGTTTGAGCGAAGGCTTGCCGGCCGGCGCGGGTTTTTCGTCGGGGTCGTCGCTCACGGCCACGGATTCTTTGAGGGGGATGGGCTCTTCGGGAATGGTCTTGCTCATCGCCAGCAGCTCTTGCACGGCGATGGTGGCGTCCTCGAAGTCGTAGCGCAGATCTTCTCCCTCCGCGGCCGGATTTTTCTGGACTACTTCCAGGCGGGTAAGAAGCCCCTCGCAGGCCTTGGTCAAGAGCGGGCGGGTTTTGTGCAGGTCGGCGCCGCCGCGCTTCAGCGGCAGCTCGAGCGAAGTGGCGGTGTCGTCCACAGCGTTGATGAAGTTGTTCAAGCGGTCGCGCAGGTCGTCCAGCGGGGCGGCCTCCTGGCCGGGAGAGCTGGCGAGAGTTTTCTCGAGGGTTACCAGGCGTTGTTCGGCGAATCCGAGGAAGAGTTTGATGCGCTGATTCGGCTCCTGGGTGTCGCGCACTAGGAGGACTTCTTCCTCCGTTAAATAGTCAGGCTTTTGCGCCGGGAGCGGGGCGGCGGCCAGCGCGGCCAGCAGTCCCAGGCTCCCCCAACGAATCCCCCTCATGGCTTCTCCTTAACCGCTGTCGTCTGTTCTCGCTTTCCTTCCATCAGAGCGCTCAACAGCTCCTGGCGCAGGGAGTCCATCTCGCCCCGCAGCGTTTCCAGCGCTTCCTGCTCGTCGAGAGGCACGAGATGCTCGATCTCGCGCAGGTGGCGGTTCCCCTTGCGCAGATGAATCTCCAGGTCCTTGAAGCCTTTCAATTGGCGGGGCTCCTGGCGCCTCGAGTCCAGCAGGCCTTTCCCCGCGCTCTGGATGGCGTCGCGATAGGCGGCCAGCCACTCGGCCGCCTTGGGGCTGTTCGCGTCCTTGTAGGCCTTGGTGACCCGATTGAGCAACTCTTCCCCGATTTTCACGGTGATCTTGGCCCGCTCACCGGCGTCGGCGGCGCGCGTCAGCCGCTCCCGCTGCCGCTCCAGCTCGTCCGCGGTCGCCCGCCCGGGCAGGGCGAACAATAGCAACAAGAAAGAAAGAGCGAGATGAACCCTGGGCGGCATCACTCTATTCTACCCGGCGGCGGCGCTCCCGGCAGGTTCTTTTCAAGGCCCGCAAGCGCCCGGTTGCTTCCAGGTACTGATCGGAGCGTTTGTCGGGCCCAGTGGCCAGGAACCTTTCATAATTTTCTATCGCCGCCCCGCACTGCTGGAGCTTGTCGTGGCTCAAGGCGCGCAGGAAAAGCGTGCCCGGCGTTTCCGG
>JBOGNW010000001.1:0-9944 GCA_050747425.1 Candidatus Acidiferrales bacterium | reverse complement strand
GTGGTCAACATTCCCTTTGGCGGCGCCAAGGGTGGGATTGCCTTCGATCCCAAGACGTTGTCGCGGCGCGAGCTGGAGGGCGTTACCCGCAAGTTTGTGGCCCGCATCCATCTGCTGCTGGGGCCTTACCGCGACGTGCCGGCGCCCGACGTCAACACCAATGCGCAGGTGATGAGTTGGATTTTTGACGAATACAGCTCGCGCCACGGCTACTCGCCCGCCTGCGTTACGGGCAAGCCGGTGGAGCTGGGCGGCTCGCTGGGCCGCGAGCAGGCCACGGGCCGCGGCCTGATGATGGTGCTGAGCGAGCACTTGAAAGACCTGGGGCGGTCGCTCGAGGGAATCACCTGCGTCATCCAGGGGTTCGGGAATGTGGGCGCGAATGCGGCCCTGCTGCTGGCCGAGCAGGGGGCGCAAATCATCGCGGTGAGCGATGTCAGCGGCGGTATCGTGTCCAAAAACCGCAAAGGCTTGCCGGTAAAAGATGTGATTGAGCACGCGAAAAAGACGGGCGCCGTGGCGGGCTTTCCCGGAACCGAGGCGGTCTCGAACGAAGACCTGTTGGAGCTGGAGTGCGACGTGCTGGCGCCGGCGGCGCTCGAATGCGTGCTGCACCGCGGCAACGCCGAGCGGGTCAAGGCGCGGTTCATCGCCGAAGGCGCGAACCTCCCTACCACGCCGGAGGCGGACGAGATTTTCAACCGCCGCGGCCTCACTGTCCTGCCCGACATTCTGACCAATGCCGGCGGGGTCACGGTCAGTTATTTCGAGTGGGCGCAGAATTTGCAGCAGATGTTTTGGGACGAAGAGAAGGTCAACACGGAACTGGGGCGCATCATGAGCCGCGCCTACCGCGAGGTGGCTAAACTGGCAAGCGGGGCCAAGATTCCCTTGAAGCAGGCGGCCTATCAGATTGCGGTCGAGCGCGTGGCCCGCGCCGAAGCCCTGCGCGGGACCTAGAGAGTTTGGGCAAATCCACCCGTAGGAGGTTTTCATGAGATTGCGAGCCTTGGTGCTGGCCCTGGTCGTTTTCCTCCCCGGCGCGCTCGGCGCGCAAACGTTGGCGATTCGGGCCGGGCACGTAATTGATCCGGCGACTGGCAAGATCGCGGACAAGCAGATTATCTTGGTCCGCGACACCAAGATTGTTGAAGTCGGCCCCCAAGTCTCCGTCCCCCCAGATGCTGAGGTGATTGACCTCTCCAGCTCCTGGGTTTTGCCCGGGCTGATGGATGCGCACACCCACCTCACTCTCAATATGCCACCCAAGGGCCTCCTGGCCTGGGAGATGACGGTGGCGCGGGAGACGAGCGCCCATCGGGCCTTGCTCGGCGTGCGCAACGCTCGGCAGGTGCTTGAAGCTGGTTTCACAGTCATCCGCGACGCCGGCAATTCCGCCAATTACGCCGACACCGACATGCGAGGCGTCATCGAAAAAGGCTGGTTTCCCGGCCCCACGGTGGTCAACTGCGGCAAGATCATCGCCCCCTTCGGCGGCCAGTTTCGCGTGTTCTCGCCCGAGCAGGGCCGGTTCTGGCAATACGAGTACATTGACGCCGATACGCCCGAGGAGGTGCGCCGCGGCGTCCGCCAAAACGTTTACTATGGCGCGAAGGCCATCAAGCTCGTCTCTGAAAATTATCCCTACTTTTCGGAAGAGGACGTGCGCGCCGCCGTGGAGGAAGCCCGCCACGCCGGGCTCACCGTGGCGGTCCACGCCTACGGCGGCGAGGCGGCCCGCAACGCCATCGTCGCGGGGGCCGATTCCATCGAGCACGGCTTCGAGCTCTCCGATGACCTGCTGGCGCTGATGAAACAGAAGGGAACCGTGCTGGTGGGCACGGATTTTCCGCTTGCGCACTTGGAAGCCCTGGGCCCGATTGGGAGTCAAACCCCCAGGCAATTGAGCGAGAAGATCACCGATCGCTTGCGGCGCGCCTACCGCGCCGGGGTGAAGATGGCCTTCGGCACCGATACCGTCTCCGATCTGCCCGGCAAGACTCGCGCCGACATGATGCTCGATTACTTGGAGGTTTGGCAGGCCGCCGGGATTCCGCCCTCCGAGGTCCTGAAGGCCATGACGACGAATGCTGCTGAACTCTTTCGCCTCCAGAAGGAGCGCGGCGCTATCGCCCCGGGGCTGGCCGCCGACATCATTGCGGTGCCGGAAAATCCGCTGGAGAACATCCAGGCGCTGCGCAAGGTTCACTTCGTGATGAAAGATGGCGCTGTGATTAGGCGGCCGCGGTAGCGGCGCCGCGCCCGACCCAGGCTTCTGTCATTCTGAGCGACGCGAAGAATCTCAGCCGAGTCACACATTAAGGTTGAGATTCTTCGGCCTGGGGGCCTCAGAATGACAGGAAAAAGCAGAGTGTCGCTAACAGTGTGGGTGAGCAGCATGCGTTGACCTGCCGGCGCGGGCGGCCTAAGATGCCTGCGAGCAAACGTTGATGATCGGCCAGAGCATTGCGCATTGCCGCGTCAGCGAGAAGCTGGGGGCGGGCGGCTTGGGCGAAGTTGAGCCGCCGTGGCGGCATCGGAGCCGCCAGGCGAAATCCCGAGCGCAGCGAGGGATCTCATTGTGACCACTGGCGCCAAAGTCGGCCCGTATACGATTGTGGCGCCTCTGGGCGCCGGTGGTATGGGCGAGGTCTATCGCGCTCACGACACACGCCTCGGCCGCGACGTGGCCCTCAAAGTTCTGCCGGAAGCCTTTGCGCGCGACGCCGAGCGCATGGCGCGCTTTGAGCGCGAGGCTCATCTGCTGGCTTCCTTGAATCATCCCCACATCGCCGCCATTTACGGTCTGGAAGAAGCCGACGGCCGGCGCTACCTGGTGCTGGAGCTGGTCGAGGGGGAGACATTGGCGGAGCGGGTGGCGCGCGGCCCGTTGCCGCTGGAAGACGCCTTGAGTGTCTGCGGGCAAATTGCCGAAGCGCTGGAGGCGGCGCACGAGAAAGGCATCATCCACCGCGACCTGAAGCCCGCCAATGTGAAGGTGACGCCTCAAGGTAAAGTGAAGGTGCTGGACTTCGGGCTGGCCAAGGCGTTTGAGGGCGAGGCAGCACAAGAGGACATTTCAAAGTCGCCCACGCTGACTTCGCCCGCCACCCAGCTGGGTGCGCTGCTGGGCACGGCGGCCTACATGAGCCCCGAGCAGGCGCGCGGCCGGGCGGTGGACCGCCGGGCGGATAGTTGGGCGTTTGGGTGCGTGCTCTATGAACTGCTAAGCGGTCGGCAGGCTTTCAGCGGCGAAACGGTTTCCGACACCATCGCCTCTGTCTTGAAGACGGAGGCCGACTGGAGCGCCCTGCCCGCGGCTACGCCACCGAGCGTTCGGCGGCTGCTGCGGCGCTGCTTGGAGAAAGACCCGAAGCGCCGCTTGCGGGACATCGCCGATGCCTGGCTGCAAATGGAGGAGGCTCTGCGCGAGCCGGTCGCGACCGTGACCGCTACGCCCGTTGCTCTTCCGGCGGGGCCGCGCTGGCAGCAGCTTCTGCCCTGGGCCCTCGCCGGCGTGCTCTTAGTGGTCTCCCTCTTCGCTAGTTGGCAATGGTGGGAGAGGGGAAACCCCTCGCGCGGAGTCACCCGCTTTGCAGTCACGCCGCCGAGCGAGCACTTGGTGATTGCCGCACGCCCGGCCGTAGCTCTTTCTCCCGATGGGCGCCGTTTCGTTTACGTGGCGGACCACGAAGGGGTAACCCGGCTCTACTTGCGCAACCTGGATCAACTTGAGGCCACACCTATGCCCGGCACAGAGAATGCCAGCGGCCCGTTCTTCTCTCCCGACGGACAGTGGATTGGGTTCTTTGCCGCAGCGAAACTGAAGAAGGTGGCGGTGCAGGGCGGAGGCAGCGTTGCCCTTTGCGAGGCTCCCGACCCCCGCGGCGCCACGTGGATGCCGGACGATACCATCATTTTTTCTCCAGGGTTTACCACGGGTCTGTTTCGGGTTCCGGCCAACGGCGGCGTCCCGCAGCCGCTCACCACGCCGGACGCAAGCCACGACGAGCGCACGCACCGCTGGCCGGAGGCGTTGCCGGGAGGCAAAGCGGTGCTATTTGTTATCGGAGAGGTCAACAGCCCCGACTATTACCTCGACGCCCAGATCGCGGTGCAGTTGCTGGAAACGGGAGAGCGGAAACTGCTTCCGATCCAAGGCACCTTTCCCCGCTATTCCTCGACCGGGCACCTTCTCTACGCCACCGCCGCGGGGCTGTTTGCCGTCCAGTTTGACCTCTCACGCCTGGAAACCACCGCGACACCTGCGCCGGTTTTGGAGGCCGTCGGCGTTACCACCGATACCGGGGCCGGCCACTACGGGATTTCCCCCACCGGCTCCTTTGTTTACGTCCCTGGGAGCGGCTTCGGGGAGAACACACTGGTTTGGGTAGATCGCAAAGGCGCAGTACAGCCCCTCGCGGCCCCGCCGCGCCCTTACGAGCAGCCACACCTCTCGCCCGAGGGCAAGCGCGTAGCGGTTGTGGTAGGTGCCGGTGAGGTGGCGGGCACGGCCAACATCTGGGTTCTTGACATCGCCCGCGGCACGCTCACCCGGTTGACTTTTGAAGGCACCGATCGATCGGTCCTCTGGTCACCCGACGGGGAGCGTATCACTTTCAACTCCGAGCGAAACGGCAAGACAGGAATTTATTGGAAGCCGGCCGACGGCAGCGGCTCCGAGGAGGCTCTTATCCCTCCCGGCCTGACTGCCATTCCCGAGTCGTGGTCACCGGACGGCAAGTTCCTCGCCATATCGCAGGTTGAGGGGCAGAATCTGGGTGACCTGTGGATTCTGCCGCTCGAAGGCGAGCGGAAACCCAAACCTTTCCTGCAAACACGCTTCGATGAGTGGGGCGCTCAGTTCTCCCCCGATGGTCGCTGGCTGGCCTATGTTTCGACAGAATCGGGACGCGAGGAAGTCTATGTGCAGCCGTTTCCCGGCCCCGGGGGCAAGTGGCAGGTTTCGACCGATGGCGGTCTTTTCCCTCTGTGGAGCCGCTCGGGGCGAGAACTCTTCTACCTCAATCGAAGCAATCGGTTGATAAGCGTGCCCGTCGCCACGCAACCCAGCTTCGCACCGGGAACGCCTCAGGGGCTGTTCGACGCCCCGCCCGCCTTTACACGAGCATTGGCGAATGGCGTATATTCGCCTGCCCCGGACGGGCAGCGCTTTCTGTTCGCCAAGGCGCAGGGCGAGACGACTTTCTCCCAGATGGTCGTGGTGCTGAATTGGGACGACGAGCTACAGCGGCAGCTTTCCTCCGGCAAGCGCTGACCGCGCGGCGCCTGCACCCACTCCCCTCTTCGGCTCATCCCATAAAATTGGTATAATTTCTCGTTTCCGGGTGCGTATAACTAGATAACCGTGAGTCCACGCAATACAAATCGAAGCTGGGCCAGCCGGGCCGCCGCCGTGGCGGCGGCGCTGGCGCCGCTGCTCGTACTCGCGCAGGGGCCGGGGGGCAAGATGCCGCCCAGCCCGGTGGGCTATACCGAGGTGCGCGAGCAGCAGGTGCGGCGGGCGATCACGCTGCCCGGTTCGGTGGAGTCGCGCACCCACAGCCTGGTAGCGAGCGAAGTGGCGGGTCTAGTGGAGGAGTTGCTGGCGCGGGAAGGCGACACGGTGGGCAAAGGCCAGCCGTTGGCGCGGCTGCGCACAACCACGCTCGAGCTGCGCCGCGATGCGGCCCAAGCACAGTTGAAAGAAGCCCAAGCACGTCTGAAGTTGTCCGAACGCAACATGGAGCGCGCCCAAGAGCTCTTCGACGCCAAAGTCGTCTCGCGGCAGCAGTACGACGACGCCATCACCGAATACAACGCCTGGCAGGGGCGGGTAGAGTCGCTTACGGCGGACATCAACCGCATCAGCGACGACATCGAGCGCTCGACGATTCGCGCCCCCTTTGCCGGCTCGGTAACAGGCGAGCGCACACAGGTGGGCGAGTGGCTGGCGGTGGGGGCTCCAGTGGTGGAACTGCTGTCGCTCGATGAGCTTGAAGTGCGCGTGGAAGTTCCCGAGCAGTACTTTCGCGACCTGAATCCGGGGGCGCGGGCCACGGTGACTTTCGAGTCGCTGCGCGGCTTTAGCACCACGGGCCGGGTCAGCGCCATCGTTCCGCGAGCCGACCCGCAGGCGCGCACCTTCCCGCTCAAGGTGCGCATCGCGAACCGCGAAGGGCGCATCGGGGTGGGGATGCTGGCGCAGGTGTCCTTTCCGGCCGGAGAGTCGTACCGCGCCACGGTGGTGCCGAAAGACGCCATCATACGGCGCGGCCCGCAGGAATATGTGTATCTGATGAACGGCGACAGCACCGTGAGCCTGGTGGAGGTGAAGACGGGCGAGGGCGTGGGCTCGTGGGTGGAAGTGCGGGGCGAGCTGCGCGCCGGTCAGAAAGTCGTCACGCGCGGTAACGAGCGCCTGCGGCCTGGCCAGGCAGTGCAGGGCGAGCCGATGGAGTACGAGCGGCCGTGAACCTGATCCACGATTCCATCCGCTATCCGGTCAGTACCGCCGTGGGAGTGATCCTGCTGGTCTTGTTCGGCTTCATCGGCCTGGTCAATCTTCCTGTCCAACTGACTCCCGATGTGGAGGAGCCACAGGTTACCGTGAGCACCTTCTGGCCGGGGGCGAGCCCGCAGGAAGTGGAGCGCGAGATTGTGGATGAGCAGGAAGAGCAGCTGAAGTCGCTCGAGGGCTTGCGCAAGATGGAAAGCTCAAGCCGCGAGAGCTCGGGAGAGATTCTGCTGACTTTCCAAGTGGGCACCGACCTGGACGTCGCGCTGCTGAAGGTCTCGAACCGGCTTGAGCAAGTGCCGTCCTACCCCGAAGACGCAGATAAGCCGGTCATCCGCAGCGTGGACGTCAGCGCCAACGCCATCGCCTGGTTCATTTTGGCGCCGACGGCCGAGAACGGGTTCTCGGGCGATGTCGCCACCCTGTGGGACTTTGCCGACGACACCATCAAGCCCGAGTTCGAGCGAGTGCGCGGTGTGGCGGCCTCGAACATTTTCGGCGGCCGGGAACAGGAGATGCAGGTCATCGTAGACCCGGCCAAGCTGGCGGCGCGGCGAGTGACCATGAGCCAACTGGGGGCGGCGCTGGAGCGCGAGAACCGCAATTACAGCGGGGGCGATTTCGACGAAGGCAAGCGTCGCTACCTGGTGCGCACGGTGGGCGAATACGGCTCACCGGGCGACATCGACAACATTGTCATTGCCATTCGCAACGGGGTGCCCATTTACCTGAAGGACGTGGCCCGGGCGGAGCTCGGCTACCGGAAGCCGTTCGCGCGCGTGTACATGAAGGGCGGCCAAGTGCTGGCGATGAACGCGGTGAAGGAACCGGGGACGAACGTTCTCGAGGTAATGACGCAGTTGAAGGCGACGGTGGTGCGGCTGAACCAGGAGATGCTGCGGGAGCGCAGGCTGGAACTCGTTCAGGTCTATGACGAGACGGTTTACATCCACAGCGCCCTGGACCTATTGGTGGAGAACATCTACGTGGGCGGGCTGCTGGCGGTGGGGGTGTTGTGGCTCTTCCTGCGCAGCAGCACGAGCACGCTGGTGATCGCCGTGGCCATCCCGTTGAGCCTGATCGGCAGCTTCCTGCTGATGTGGATGTTGGGTCGCACGCTGAATGTCATCAGCCTGGCGGGACTGGCTTTTGCCTCCGGGCTGGTGGTGGACAACTCCATTGTGGTGCTGGAGAACATCTACCGGCATCGGCAGATGGGCAAGGCGCGGTTCGCGGCGGCCTACGACGGAGCGAGCGAAGTGTGGGGCGCCATCTTGGCCAGTTCCGTCACCACGGTGGCGGTGTTCGTACCGGTGATCTGGATCCGGGAAGAAGTGGGGCAACTGTTCGGGGACTTGGCGGTGGCCATCACCTGCACTTCGATTATCAGCCTGGCGGTGTCGTTCACGGTGATTCCCAGCCTCTCGGCCAAGATTCTGCACGTGCCCGGGGAGCGGCATCGAAAGCACGGCTATGACAACCTCTGGGGAGTGGGCAACGTGTTCGCGGCGGGGGTGCGCTGGACGACGGATAGCGTGCATTGGATCACGGGCTCGACCTGGCGACGAGCCACGGTGGTGGTGGTTCTGACCGGGGCCTCAGTCGGGTTTAGTTATCTTCTGATGCCGAAGGCCGAATACCTGCCGGTGGGCAACAACAACTTCGTCTTCGGGATCATGCTACCGCCGCCGGGGTTGAGCTTGGAGGAGGTGGCCTCTTTCCGGCATGCTCTGGAAGCGGAGCTGGCTCCCCTGTGGAAAGTGAAGGAGGGTTCGCCGGAGGCGGAGAAACTGCCCGGAGGAGGATTGAAGAACTTTTTCTTTGTGGCGCTGAACGAATTTGCCTTCATGGGGGCGCGATCGAACGATCCCCTGCGCGTACCGGAGCTGATCCCGGTGATCCGGCGGGCGGGGGAGCACATTCCGGGAACCATTACCGTGGCGCAGCAGGCGAGCATCTTCCAGCGGCGGCGCGGCTGGGGACGGAACATTGATATCGAGCTGCGGGGGCCGGAGCTGGAGCAACTGATCGAGCTGGGCGGGGAGGTGTTCGGACGAGTGATGGAAGTCTTGCCCGAAGCGCAGGCGCGGCCCATTCCGGGCCTCGACCTGGGCAACCCCGAAGTGCAGGTGGTGACACACCGGCAGCGGGCCGCCGAGCTGGGGCTTTCCAATCGCGACCTCGGTTTCACGGTGAATGCGCTGGTGGACGGCGCCAAGGCCAGCGACTACCAGCACCACGGCAAAGAAATTGATTTGATGGTCAAGGCCGAGGAGAGTTTCGCCCACCGCACCCACTTACTCGAGCAAATGCCCATCGCCACTCCCGACGGGCGGCTGGTGACCCTGGGCTCGGTGGCGGAGATTCGGCAGGAGAACGGTCCCCAGACCATCAATCACAGCGAGCGGCGGCGCACCATCACCATCCAGGTGACACCCGCAGAGGCGATGCCGCTCGAGACCGCCATGGAGAAAATTCAGGCCGAGATTGTGGGGCCGCTGCGGCGGGAAGGGAAGCTCGGTGGGCTTTATGAAGTGAATCTCAGCGGCACGGCCGACAAGCTGGTGGAAGCGGGCGAGACGCTGCGCTCCAACTTCTTGCTGGCCTCGGTCATCACCTACCTGCTGATGGCAGCGCTCTACGAGAGTTTTCTCTATCCCCTGGTGATCATGTTCAGCGTGCCGCTGGGGGCGCTGGGAGGCTTTCTGGGGTTGTGGGTGGTGAACCTGTTTGTTTTGCAGGCGCTCGACGTGGTGACCATGCTGGGCTTCATCATCCTGGTGGGCACGGTGGTGAACAACGCCATTCTGCTTGTGCACCAGTCGCTGATCCACATGCAGGAGGACGCCATGGAGCCGCGCGAGGCCATTCGCGAGGCGGTTTCCACGCGCATCCGTCCCATCTTCATGACGGTGGGAGCCGCGGTGGTGGGGATGCTGCCGCTGGTGGTGGCGCCCGGGGCCGGGTCGGAACTTTACCGCGGCCTGGGCTCCGTGCTTATTGGGGGATTGCTCGTCTCTACGGTGTTTACGCTGTTCCTAATCCCGGCGCTGTTCAGCCTCACGCTCGATGCGCGGGCGGCGGTAGTCACGCGCCTGCACAGTTGGTTCCGTCCGGCCGAGCGCCCCACGGGCGACGACGACTAGCGCACTCCTGACTCTTCGCTTTCGCGTGCTCCAACTTTTACTTGGTTTTCATGACGTAGACACCGTCCCAGTCTTCGCCGGGAGGCGCGGACTGGTAGAGCCGGCAGCGCTCAGCAAACAGTCGCGCCGGGCCGTCAGAGGGATACTTCTCGCTGATGGCGTCGAAGATTTCGAGCGCCGCGTCCCACTGCTGGCCACGGTAGGCCTTGAGCCCGGTGTCGAAGAGCTCCATCAGCTCGCCCAGGCGGCCCCTTTCCTCGCCCATGCCGAGCAGCTCGTAG